>NZ_DASVSI010000021.1:0-2460 GCF_036388155.1 Hymenobacter sp.
CGGGCGTGCGCACCGGCTTCCGGCAGCAAGTCATCGACCTGAACCAAACGAAGTACCTGCACGGCGACTTTCAATTTAGGTTCGTGGCAAGCGGTAACGCGTCGGACAACAGCGACAACTGGAGCGTGGACTACGTGCTGCTCAACAGCGGGCGCACCGCTGCCCTGGCCGACACCACCTTCGTGGACGTAGCCGCCGGTGCCGGCCTATTGGGCAGCAATCCTTCGGGTGGGCTGCGCAGCCCGCTACGGCGGTTTTCAGCCATGCCCGTCTGGCAGTTCAATGCCGCTAACCCCGCCAATAGCGAGCTGAACCCTAGTCTGGGTGTAAACTTCACGAACCTTGCGGTAGGCGCCCCGCTGTCCGTCAACGTCCTAGGCACGGTGCGGGAGCTGCCCGCGGGTCCGGTGCTGGGCTCCTGGCTTCAGGCCTCGCGCCTACTAACTGCCGGTAACCGGCAACAGCCAGTAGTTGATGCGGCCGGTAACCAGGCGCTATCCCTTACTGCCAATCCTAAAACGTTGCGGTACAGCATGGCGCTCACTTCGAGCGAAACCAATCCGCTTACGCTGGCCAACGACACAATTTCGCGTGATATGGAGCTTGGCACCTATTATGCCTACGACGATGGCACGGCCGAAAACGTCACCAACTTGCTGCCCTACTCTACCGGGCAGCAGTCGGCATTCGCCTACCGCTTCGACCTCAACCAGGCGGACTACGTGCGGGGCCTGCGCCTGTATCCGGTCTTCACGGCGTCGGACGCGGCCAGCCGGTCCGTCACCATCAGCGTGTGGGATGTTGACCCTAATGGGGCCCCCATCCCCACGCCTCGGGCGACCAAAGTAGTGACTATTCCTTTCCCGCTACCAGCTGGCTGGCAGTACTTTGAAGTTACTTTCGACCAGCCGGTGCCCGTGAGGGGCAGCTTTTTCGTGGGGTATTCGCAGCCTTCTACCGGCCGCACCCTGCACTACGGCCTCGACCTCAACAGCACCTTTCCGGCCCGGCACCTTTGGCTGCGTAACGATGTCGGCGTGTGGGATACCACCAACTTCGTGCCGCGCGGCTCCCAGCCCCGCGGAGCCCTCATGATGCGGCCCGTAATGACCAATAACGTGACCACCGCCACCGCTTCGGCCCGCGAAGCCGCCGCTTACAGCCTGTATCCCAACCCCGCTCGCGGTACCGTGAAGGTAGCCGGACCTGCCTTTGCCCGCGCCTCCGTGCTCGATGCCCTGGGCCGCACCGTGTGGGAGCAGCCGGCCGCGCAGGCAGGCCAGGCCACTCTGCCCCTGCCCGCCCTGCCCGCCGGCATCTACACCGTCCGCCTCGTGCTAGCCGACGGCCGTACTGTGGGCCGACGATTAATGATAGAGTAGGAATAGCTATTCGTTGTCAGTTGTTAGTTTTAGGAGTTACGCAGTTGGTAGGTATGCGTAAATTGGGGTATGAATAAGCCAAAGGTTGCGGCCGAGGACTACATTCAATTTCTGGTTGCCAGTCCGGCGGCGGTGAGCGGCACAGAAGCCGCCCGCGTTCACGCCGGGCCCGTAGCGGCGCACGACGCCTACACCCGCCTGCTGCACCGGCTCGAACCCGACGCGGCCACGCTCTGGCAAGAAGCGCACGGCTTGGTCACGACCACCAGCGGGGTATTGGTGCTCGACGACACGACCTTGGACAAGCCCTACGCCCAGCACATGGGCCTGGTCACGCGCCACTGGTCGGGCAAGCACCACGCCGTGGTGCAGGGCATCAACCTGCTCACGCTCTTGTGGAGCGACGGGCGGGCGCTGGTCCCGGTCGATTACCGGCTCTACGACAAAGCCACGGACGAACTGACCAAAAACGACCATTTCCAGCACCTGCTGCACACGGCCCGGCAGCGGGGCTTTGCCCCGCGCTGCGTCTTGTTTGACAGTTGGTACGCGAGTTTGGCCAACCTCAAACAGGTGCGGGCCTGCGGCTGGCCCTGGCTCACGCGCCTCAAGCGCAACCGCCTGGTCAACCCCGACGGGCAAGCCCTGAAGCCTTTGGCCGACTGTACCATCGGCCCCGATGGCCAAACCGTCTGGCTCAAAGGCTACGGCCCCATTCGCGTCTTCCGGTTGGCCGCCCCAGCCGGCGGCGCGGAAGGGGCCGAGTACTGGGCCAGCAGCGAAGCGAACCTGCACGAGGCGGAACGTGCCCCGCTGGCGGCCTTGTCCTGGGGCATCGAGCAGGATCACCGGGGCTTGAAGCAATGCTGTGGGGTGGAGAAAGCACAAGTGCGCGCCGCCCGCGCCCAGCGCAATCACATCGGCTGCGCCCTGCGCGCTTTTTTGCGCCTCGAAACCCAACGCCTGGGCACTGGCCGCAGTTGGTACGAAGCCAAAAGACAACTCCTGCGCGAGGCCATCCGAACCTACTTGGCTAACCCTGTTTACATTTTGCATACACCAAATGCGTAAGTCCTAA
>NZ_DASVSI010000022.1:0-10615 GCF_036388155.1 Hymenobacter sp.
ACGTTCTGCGGCTTCTGCGCCCCCTTCTGCGGAAATCGTCGCCAGGAAATTACTTCCGAATCAGCGCGCCGGCTTGCTTCTCAAACTGCTGAATCAACTTCTGCATCACCTGGTCAATGGCCTGTTCGCTGAGCGTCTGGCTGAAATCCTGCAGAGTGAAGCTCACCGAGTACGACTTCTTGCCCGCGCCCAGGTTCTCGCCGGCGTACACGTCGAACACGTTGATGCTTTGCAGCAGCTTCTTCTCGGTGCGCTGCGCAATCTGCCGCAGCTGGTCGAACGTCACCGACGAGTCCACTACCAGGCTCAGGTCGCGGCGCACCTCCGGGAACTTGGGCAGTTCGCGGGCCACCAGCGTGGGCTTATACTTCTTGCTCAAGGCGTCCCAATCCAGCTCGGCGTACCACACCGGCTGGGCCACGTCGAGCCGCTTCAGCACCGAGGCCGACACGGCGCCGAGCTGCGCCACCGGCTGGTTGTGCACCAGCAGCGTGAGACCGCCGGCCAGGTAGGGGTGCTGCACCGGCTGCGAGGCCGCCCCGCCAAAGCCCAGCGCCGCCAGCACCTGCTGCACGGCGTTGGCCAGGTCATGGTAGGCCGCTTTCTCCGACTTGTGCTGCCAGGTTTCGCTGGTGGCGTTGCCAGTCAGGTAAATCACCAGCTTGTTCTTTTCCTGGTACTTGCCGTTTTCGTTCTGCGAGTACACCTTGCCGAATTCGTACAGCTTCAAGTCGCGCTGGCGGCGGTTGATGTTGTGCCGAATAATCTCCAGGCCCGAGTGCAGCAGCGTGGGCCGCAGGGCGTTCAGGTCGATGCTGTTGTAGTTCAGAATGCGAACCAGCGCGGCGTCCGTTTCGCCCTCTTTGTCGAAGTACTGCGAGTTGGTGAGCGAGTTGGTTAGAATTTCCGAATAGCCCTGCCCACTCAGTAGTGAGGCGATTTTTACCCGCGTCACTTCTGGGTCGGGGTTCGGGAACTTGGCCAGGAACGAGGCCGAGTTGTTGGGCCGCAGCGCCACGTTGTTGTAGCCGTAGATGCGTAAGATTTCCTCGATTACGTCGGCCTCGCGGGTCACGTCCACTTTGTGGGGCGGCACGGTCAGCAGCCAGGTGTCCTGGTCGCCGGCATCAGCGTTGCTCTCCGTTATTTCAATGTCCAAATCCGTCAGAATTTGCCGGATGCTTTCGGGCGCGATGTACTGGCCCACCAGCCGCTCCACGCGGTGCAGGCGCAGGCGCACCGTGGCGGGCTGCACCGGCGCCGGGTACTCGTCCACCACGGGGGCAGCCACGGTGGCACCGGCCACTTCTTGCAGCAGCAAGGCGGCGCGCTTCAGCGCCACGGGCACCATGTTCGGGTCGGTGCCGCGCTCGAAGCGGAACGAGGCATCGGTCTTCAACTGGTGCGTTTGCGAGGAGCGGCGCACGGCGGCGGGGCCGAAGTAGGCGCTCTCCAGAAACACGCGGGTGGTGGCTTCGCTCACGCCCGAGGTCTTGCCACCGAACACGCCGGCCAGCGCCATGGGGGCGCCGTTGACGTCGGCAATCACGAGGTCTTCGGCTTTCAAGGTGCGCTCCACGCCGTCCAGGGTCACGAACTTCTCGCCGGCTTCGGCGCGCTTCACCCGAATCTGGTTGCCCGTGATTTGGTCGGCGTCGAAGGCGTGCAGGGGCTGGCCCAACTCGTGTAGCACGAAGTTGGTCACGTCCACCACGTTGTTGATGGGGCTCAGGCCGATGCTGCGCAGGCGGCGCTGCAGCCACTCAGGCGAAGGGCCCACGTTCACATTCTCCAGCAGCAGACCGGCATAGCGCGGGCTGGCTTCGGCGTCTTCAATGGTCACGCCGATGTTGGCCACTGCCGTTTCGGGCGCTGCGAAGCGGCTCACGTCCGGCAGGTGGCAGGGCTGGCGCAGCAGGGCGCGCAGCTCGCGGGCCACACCGTAGTGCGAGGCGGCATCGGCCCGGTTGGGGGTGAGGCCAATTTCGTACACCGTGTCCGAGCCAAGGCCGAAGTACTCGGCGGCGGGCGTGCCGTTGGGCAGCTCGGTTTCCAGCACCATGATGCCGGCGTGCGAATGGCCCAGGCCAATTTCATCCTCGGCGCAAATCATGCCTTCCGAGGCCGCGCCGCGGATTTTGCTTTTCTTGATTTTGAACGGCTCGCCTTGGGCAGGGTAGAGGGTGGCGCCTTCCAGGGCCACCACCACGCGCTGGCCGGCGGCCACGTTGGGGGCACCGCACACAATCTGGCGCGGGGTGTCGTCGCCCACGTCCACGGTGGTCAGGCTGAGCTTGTCGGCGTCGGGGTGGCGCTCGCAGGTGAGCACCGTGCCCAGCACCACGCCGCGCAGGCCGCCGGGAATGCTTTCCAGCTCCTCCATGCTCTCCACTTCCAGGCCCGAGCCGGTGAGCAGGGCGCCAATTTCGGCAGCGGGTTTGTCGGTCGGAATGAGGGTTTTAAGCCAGTCGAGAGAAATACGCATTGCTAGTTGTCGGTTGCTAGTTGTCCGTTGTCAGGTTCCGGACAATGGGGGCAAAGGTACGGCGGGCTGAAAAGACTGAATTGGGAGGGTGAAAGCATATATTTGCTAGGGGTCGGTTTGCGCATTCTTGGGTGTTAAACCGTAATGCAGCGCGCAGCGCAGCATCTCGCGTGCCCCTTCTGTCATCCTGATTCTGTCATCCTGAGCTTGCGAAGGACCTTCTCAAGTATAGGATTCGTCGTTCAGTCGTGAGAAGGTCCTTCGCAAGCTCAGGATGACAATAGATTTAATTATTGTCCCACGCGAGATGCCTCGGCTGCGCTCGGCATGACGGTCTGTGTTTCGTCCTGTTCATTAATCCTTCTGCATCATGCCCATCATCAGCCAAGGCTTCCGTGCCAAGCGGCCCACCGAGGACGGCCACTAGCTGCCGCCCGGCCAGTACCAAACGCAGGATTTCCCGGTGCTTACGGCTGGTCCCACGCCGCGCATTCCGTTGGTGAACTAGGAGTTTCGGCTCGAAGGGCTGGTTGAAGCACCCGTGAAATGGAGTTGGAACGAGTTCAACGCCCTCCCAATGCAGTTGTTCAACCCCGACATCCACTGCGTCACGAAATGGTCGAAATTCGACACCAGATGGCGCGGCGTGAGCCTCGACACGCTGCTGGAACACGTGCAGCTCAAGCCGGAGGCGCAGTTTGCCATGGCCGGCTACCGGCGCCGGCTAGACGCAGCCATGCTGGCCGAGGCGGTGGCGCACTTGCCCGGCCCGCCGCAGTGCTACGTGTGCGGCCCCACCGGATTGGTGGAAAGCGCGACCACGCTGCTGCAAGCGCAGGGCCTGCCCGATGCCGCCATTCGCACGGAGCGGTTCGGGCCAACGGGCAGCTGAGTTGGCATTAACCATTCATTTGTGTGCACCGTAGCGCGGACTTTTAGTCCGCGAGTGGATGCTACCCGTAATCGCGGACTAAAAATACGCGCTACAGCACACCGAGTGCAAGCTGTGCAGTAGAGATGCTTCGGCTGCGCTCAGCATGACCGTTATAAATAGGTCAGAAAATGCCAGCGGCCTGCTTAATTCCACTTCAGGGTGATGACACGGCTTGAATAGCCGCCGCCTGCCGGCGCCGTGCGGTAGCCCTGTTGGCCGTAGAGCCGCTCCAGGTAGCTGTACTCGCCTTCGTTATTTACTTCTACGTCCACGGCGTATTGCCCCGCTTCAGCAGCGGCCACCACGCGGCGGTTGGCTAAGTCGCGCAGTTCCGTAAAGCGTTGGCGCAGCCGTTCTGCCGGCTCGGGTACCGAAGGCACAGGCTGTCGGCGGGCGGTGGCGGCGAGGGTGCGAATGTCGGCGAGGGTCTTCATGGCGCAGGGCTGGCGGTGGGTAGTGCCCACACGACAGCGGAAGCGCGCCAAAGGCTGCTGGAAAAAGCAGGTTTTACTCGTGAAACGACTTTTCGCCGGCCGGAATGGCTACTTGCAAGCGGTTTTCGGCCGGCGGTACGGGGCAGCTGTAGTCGTTGTTGTAAGCGCAGAAAGGGTTGTAGGCGGCATTAAAATCCAGCTTCAGCTCGGCCACGTTGAGCTTGGGGATAGGGGCGTCGAGGTAGCGGCCGCCGCCGTAGGTGTCGTGGCCGTTGGTCAGGTCGGTGAAGGGGACGAACAGGGTGGAGTCTTTGCCGTCGGCTTTCAGGTACAGCTCCAATTGCAGGGGCTTTTCGTCGATGGTGAACTGGGCGCGGCCCCAGCGCAGGTACTTCTCGGTGCGGTTGTCGCTCATTTGCAGCGAGGTGGTATCCGGGTTCTCGTTGCGGCCAATGCTGGCGTTGACGACGTAGGCTAAATCCGCCGGATAGTAGCGCAGGCTGTCGAACGCGGCCTTCTGCGCGGGCGGAATCGGAGAGCTTTCGTCTTGCCGGAAGGAAAGGTTTTTCTCCCGGCGGGCCTTGTTTAGCTGCGCGGCGTAGGTGCTGATGTCGAGCCTGGTGCCGCTCAGGGAATAGTAAACGATGCCGAGCACCGCGGCCACAATGGCGAGCTTTTTAATCATGCGAGTGGTTTTTTTGGCAAAGGTGCAGGCAACCCGCGACAGGGCAGCACCATCTGAACAACAACCACACCCCGTTGCTACCTTGTTCGCCGCATGCGAAATTACTTTTTACTCTTGCTTTGCCTGGCGGGCATAGCCACCGCTTCGGCCCAGCCCCGGGCCATCTACCGGGCCAGCGCCCCCAGAACCAACGACCTCGTGCACACCAAGCTCGACGTGCGGTTCGACTACGCCAAGCGCTACCTCTACGGCAAGGAGTGGGTGACCCTGAAGCCCCGCGGCGCGGCCACCGACACCGTGCGCCTCGACGCGAAAGGCATGGACATCAAGGCGGTGGCCCTGATGCAGGGCGACCAGCCCCAGCCGCTGAAATACGACTACAACCAGCGGCAGCTGCTCATTCGGCTGGGCCGCACGGTGCCCGCGGGCGAGGCCTACACCTTGTACCTGGAATACACGGCGAAGCCTGACGAGCTGGGCGCCCTGGGCACGGGCACGGCGGCCATTCGCGACGCCAAGGGCCTGTACTTCATCAACCCCGACAGCGCCGTGGCCGGCAAGCCGGTGCAAATCTGGACGCAGGGCGAGACAGACGCCAACTCCGCCTGGTTCCCAACCATCGACCAGCCCAACCAGAAAACCACCCAGGAAATCAGCATGACCGTGCCCAGCAAGTACGTCACGCTGAGCAACGGCGCGCTGGTGAGCCAGCAGCCCGCCGGCCCCGGCCTGCGCACCGACACCTGGAAGATGGACCTGCCCCACGCGCCCTACCTGTTCATGATGGCAGTGGGCGACTTCCGCATCACCAAAGACACCTGGCGCGGCAAGGAAGTGAGCTACTACCTCGAGCCCAAGTACGCGGCCCAGGCCAAGGCTGTGTTTGGCAAAACGCCCCGCATGATGGAGTTTTTCTCGCAGCGCCTGGGCGTCGACTTCCCGTGGAACAAGTACAGCCAGGTGGTGTGCCGCGACTTTGTGGCCGGGGCCATGGAAAACACCACGGCCGCGCTGTTTGGCGAACAAGCCCAGGGCTCGGCGCGGGAGCTGCGCGACTGGCAATACGCTGGCGTGGAGCGCGAAATTGCCCACGAGCTGTTCCACCACTGGTTTGGCGACTACGTGACCTGCGAGAGCTGGAGCAACCTGACCGTGAACGAGTCCTTCGCCAACTACAGCGAGGTGCTGTGGGCCGAGCACGAGTACGGCGCCGACGCCGCGGCCCAACAGGCCGACATCAGCATGCGCGCCTACTTGCGCAACCCCAGCGACTTCCAGAAAACCCTGGTGCGCTTTCAGTACGACGACCAGGAGGACGTGCTGGACAACGTGAGCTACCAGAAGGGCGGCAGCATCCTGCGCATGCTGCGCACCTACCTGGGCGACGACGTATTTTTTCAGGGCCTGAAGCGCTACCTCACGCAAAACGCCTTCGGCACCGGCGAGGCGCACCAGCTGCGGCTGGCCCTGGAAGACGCCTCGGGCAAGGACCTGAACTGGTTTTTCGACCAGTGGTACTACCGCGCCGGGCACCCCGTCGTGACCATAGCCTACGCCTGGGACGCGGCCCGGAAACGGCAGGCCGTGGTGGTACGCCAAACCCAGGCCGGGCAGCCGTTTGTGCTGCCCCTCACGGTGGCCGTGTACAGCAAGGGCCGCGCCCAACGCTACCCCGCCACGCTGCGCCACGCCGTCGACACGCTCTATTTCCCGGCCGCTACCAAGCCCGACCTCGTGAACGTGGACGCCGACAAGGTGCTGCTATGGCAGAAAGAAGACCACAAATCATTGGCGGAATTTGCTTACCAGTACCGCTACGCCGCCCGCTACCTCGACCGCCGCGAGGCCTTGCGCGCCGCCCAAACCAAGCTGCCCGACCCGCAGGCCCAGAAACTCCTGCTGGCCGGCCTCGCCGACAAGTCGCCTGCACTGCGCGAAATGGCGGTTGAAGTGCTCGACCTGAAAAATGCCGGCTTGCGCAAAACGGCCGCGCCAATGCTAGCCAAGCTGGCGGCCGCCGACACATCGGTGCAGGTGCAAGTAGCCGCCCTCAGTGCCTTGTGCGCACTGCAGGACAAGCAATATGCGCCGCTGTTCCAGAAGGCGATGAGCAACACGTCGTATCGGGTGCAAGGCGCGGCGTTGCAGGCCCTGCTGCCCTTGAGTCCGGCCCAGGCTTTTGCCCGCGCCAAGGCTTTTGAGGACGATAACAAAGGCCCGCTCACCGTGGCCATGGTGCAGGTGTATGGTCAAGCCGGCGGCATAGCTCAGTGGCCGTTTGTGCTGACCAAATACGACGCGGCGGGCCCCGGCGGCCGTTTTCAGATGGTGCCCGGTATCGGCGAGATGCTTGGGCGCCTCGACGACCCGACCGCGCTAACCCAGGGCATTACCCGCATCAAAGACCTGACCGTGGAATACAAGCGCTACATCGACACCAAGCGGAAATCAGTTTGTTGCAGCAAGTGCAGCAGCGCCAGGCTACCCGGCCCAACGCCGCCCAGGCCGCCACGCTAGTAGCGCAGGCAGTCGCGGCAATTGAGGCGGCAAAGTAGAGGTGTCCTTGCAGGCCAACCGTCCCTTTTCACGCCCACTGGCCGGCAGCACGCGGCTTCAGGCAGAGTGCGCCATCACCGTTTCGCCCAGCGGAGCCCGCGTGGCCTCGCTGATTTCGCGGAGAATGTCGCGGGTTTTCAAATCGAAGTTGCTCAGGGCCGGATGCGACAGGACCTGCCCCACCAGCGGGCTGGCTTTGAAAGCGTCCAGCGAGGCCTCGTCCCGGAACAGGTAGATGCCACCCGCCTCGTGCTGCTCGGCATCGACAATGGTGATTTTCCACAGGCAACCGGGTACCTGGGCAAACTCCGGGGCCAGCCCGGCCAGCGTAGCTTCTAGCTCCTCCGTGCTGCAGCTGTAGTGGTAGTTGGTGACAAGCATTTTTTGAGGCATGGCGTTTGGGGCAAAGTGAGAAAATGTATGTGTTTGGGGCCTGCTACTGCTTTGGATGCGAGTAACCTCCGCATTACCAGTGTACTTATCAATATATAAAACTTTATTTTATATACCGCCTTTCGTCTCATTATTTCTCCGTGTCATGCTACTTAGGCCGCCACGGCTCGCGCAGCCACCTGCCCGCGGGGCGCTTACAATTCGTGGAGGATGGCCACCAGCCGTTTGGGCATGGAATAGAACGGCATGTGGCCGCTAGGCAGCGTGTACACCTTCTGGCAGGGCCTGTTGGCGGGCACCTTCCACTTGTCGAAATCTTTGGCCTGCGTGCACAGGATGTAGTCTTTGGGGATGGCGCCGAAGCGGGCGGAAGTCAGCCGCACGGGGGTGACGAAGGTGGTCATGGGCTCGGGGCACAACAGCGCTTGAGCAGCGGCCATGTCTACCTTAGAGCAATCCGAGTAGAGCAGGTTCTGCACCATGTCGGGGGGCAGGCTGCAGGTTTTGCCATCGGGGGGCACGTTAAACGCCAGGGACGGGGCCGGCTTTACCCCGGCCGGCGGGACGACGAAGCTCTTTTTGGCCACGTCCAGCAGGGGTTCCCCGTCCTGGGGCAGGAAGGCGTCCGGGTACACCAGCTTGGCTACTTTTTGCGGGCACAGCTGTTCGGCGGCCTGCGAGATGACGACGCCGCCCCTGGAATGCCCCAGCAGCACCGCCGGTTTCGACTGGGCGTCGACCATCTGCACCACTTTCTGCACGTAGTCCTGGAAGCTCACCTGCTCGGGCCGGCGTGGGTCTTGGCCGTGGCCGGGTAAATCAAACACCACCACTTTGTGGCCCTTGGCTTCGAGCAAGGGCATCACTTTTTGCCAGCACCACTCCCCGTGCCAGGCGGGATGCACGAGGACGAAGGTTTTGGGGTGGCTTCGGCCCGCAGCGTCATTCCCCATACCAGGGGAAGCAACAGCAGCAACAGGGTTTCTTTCATGCTCATTTGAGGAAGTGGTATCAAACCAACGCGTTGAGCAAGAGCAGGTGACCAGTGATAAAAACGGATGTTTTCAGGGCCGACCCGTTGGGCCTGGCTGCATTCCTGACTGTGCCAAGTGGGCCGGGCTTCAGTAGGCGCCCGTGACCGCGGCCGTACCCTGGCCAGGCAAAATGCCGTCGGTGAGGAGGAATTGGGCTTGGTCGGCGCCGGTTTCCGGGCCGCAGTTGAATAGCCACACGCTTAGCGGGAAAAGAAGGAGGGCGGTTTTCATGGGTTTTGAATTTGAAGTGTGGCTGCCCGAAGAAGTGGCGCTGCTGCGCAACTACCTGGCCCTGGAGCAGCTGCGCTACGGCTCGCGCCTGCGCCTGGAATTTCAGGCCGACGACGTGCCCGCCACGGCGTGCATTGCGCCGCTGCTGCTGCTGCTGGTCGAAAACGCCTTCAAGCACGGGTCGGCCGAGCAGGTGGGCCAGGCGTCCATTCGCATTGTGCTGGCCGTGCACGCCGGCCGCTTCACCTGCCTCATCACCAACACCAAAAACGCCACCTCCGCGGCCAGCACCGGTGCCGTCGGCATTGGCCTGCGCAACGTGCGCAAGCGCCTGGAACTGCTCTATCCACAGCGGCACGAGTTCGTCACCGAAGCCCGCGAGCACACCTTCACCGTCCGGTTGGCGCTGCAACTGCCTGAGTTGGCCCCGGCGTTGGGCCCGGTGCCGGCTTCACTTCGCAGCTTGGCCCCATGAAAAGGGCGCTTTCTTCCCGCGTGGTGCGGCACGTGCTGTTTTGGCTGGGGCTGTGGGGCTTTTTTCTGCTCATCCAGGTGCCCGACCACCTGATTACCGGGCAGCCGGTGTATTGGCGGCAATACCTCTTTTTTCAGCTGCCCACGGCCGCCTTGGCCACCTACCCGCTGCTGTACGGGCTGCTGCCCCGGCTGCTGGAGCGCCGGCAACTGCCCCTGTTTCTGGGGCTGCTGGGGGCTTGACTGCTAGCCAGCATCCTGCTGGCCAACGTGGTACAAGCCTGGGCCCAGTTCTGGCTGGCGCCTTCCTTGGCCGGCAAGCCCGTGGTGGGGGCCTTTCCCTGGGGCAGCGTGGTGGACCGGCTCAGCCTCAACTTCTTCATCCTGCTGATTGTGGCCGGCAGCGCCGCGGCCATCAAAGTGCTCAACGGGTGGTACGGGCAGCAGCAGCAGCGCAGCCAGCAGCTCCGGCAGCAGCAGCTGCACACCGAGCTGCAGCTGCTGCGGGCCCAGCTGCAGCCCTCCTTTCTCCTTCAGTCCCTGGGCACCCTGCGCGCGCTCACGGCCCGGCAGTCGCCCGACTCGCCGGCGGCCGTGCTGCACCTGGCGGCGTTGCTGCGCTACCTGCTCTACGACGGTGCCCAGGAGTTGGGGCCGCTGGCGGAGGAGGTGGACATGCTGCGGCACTACGTGGCCCTGGAAAAACTGCGTTTCGGCCCCCAGCTGGACGTGTCGCTCAACTTCAGCGGCGCCGTGGAGGCCCACGCCATTGCCCCGCTGCTGCTGCTGCCCTTCCTGGAAAATGCCTTTCGGCACGGCCCCGATGCGTTGCTGGAATGCCCGTGGCTAAGCGTCGATTTGGTGGCAACGCCAAATAGCGTTATATTCAAGGTGATTAATGGTCAGCCGGAAAGCACAGGTGCCGAGGACGAAGGACAGGGGTTGTACGCGGTTCGGCAGCGCCTGGCCCGCCTCTATCCTGGGCAGCACGACTTGAAAATCGTGCGTGAGCCCGACGCCGAAATCGTCACCTTGCAGCTCCAGCTGGCCGCCCAGCCCCACGCAGTGCCCGACTTTTCCCGGGCGCCAGCTGCTTCACCGTTGCGTTCCCGCGTATGAAATTGCAGTGCTTGCTTGTCGACGACGAACCGCCGGCCCTGGAGGTGCTCGCCGCCCACATCCGGGAAGTGGCCCACCTGGAGCTGGTGGCCTGCTGCGGCAACGCCGTGCAGGCTTTTCACGTGCTGCAAGAACGGCCCATCGACCAGCTGTATCTCGACATCAAGATGCCCAAGGTGCTGGGCACCGACCTCCTGCGCAGCCTGCGCCACCCGCCGCAGGTCATCTTCACCACCGCCTACCGCGAGTACGCCTACGAGGGCTTCGAGC
>NZ_DASVSI010000023.1:0-20248 GCF_036388155.1 Hymenobacter sp.
ACCCAGAAGAATCCCCCGACTCGCGGACTGGAAAGTCCGCGCTACTTTCCCCCCAGCACGAAAACGACGACCTGCTCGACATCCGCGACGTCACCGGCAAGCAGTTCATCGAAACCCGGCTGATGCGCGGCGTCACCATTCGCGAAGACAACGCCGTGGCCGCCCTGGAGGTGATGTCGCGCTTCGCCCTGCACCCCAAGTGGCTGCTGTACCTGCCGCCCACCATGTCGCCCACCGAAACCTCGGCCCTGCCCGACCTGCTCGAACACCCCGCCGAGGCCTTCGACTACTACAAGCGCCTCGGCGTGGAGCGCGTGGTGTGCGAAGAAAAGCACATGGGCAGCCGCGTGGTCGTGGTGCTGGGCCGCGACGAAGCCGCCATCCAGCGCCGCCTCGGCCTCGTGGGCGAAGGCATCGGCAAGTGCTACACCCGCACCGGCCGCAACTTCTTCACCGATGCCGCCCTCGAAACCGCCTTCCTCGCCCGCCTGCGCGACGCCCTGAGCACCGCTAGCTTCTGGGAGAAATTTGACACCGACTGGGTTTGCCTCGATGCCGAGCTGCTGCCGTGGTCGGCCAAAGCCCAGGAGCTGGTAAAGAACCAGTACGCCGCCGTGGCCGCCGCCGCCCTCGCCGCCCTGCCCCAGGTCGAAGCCGCCCTCACCGAAGCCGCCGCCCGCGACCTCGACGGTGCCGAAGCCCTGCTGGCCCGCACGACAGCACGCCACCAGGCCGCCGCCCACTACGCCGCCGCCTACCGCCGCTACTGCTGGCCCGTGCACTCCCTCGACGACCTCAAACTAGCGCCCTTCCATCTATTAGCCACCGAAGGCAAGACGTACTTCGACCGCGACCACGCCTGGCACATGGAAACCCTGCGCACCCTCGCCCTCGCCGACCCCAGCCTGCTCCGCGCCACGCCTTACCGCGTCGTCCCTCTCCACGACCCCGCCGAAGTAGAAGCCGCCATCCAGTGGTGGACCGACCTCACCGCCGCCGGGGGCGAAGGCATGGTGGTGAAGCCCTACGATTTCGTGCCCCAGGGCAAAGGCGGCCTGCTCCAGCCCGCCCTCAAGTGCCGGGGCCGCGAGTACCTGCGCATCATCTACGGCCCTGATTACCTGCTGCCCGGCCACCTCGACCGCCTCCGCCAGCGCAACGTGAAAGCCAAGCGCAACCTCGCCCTGCGCGAGTTCGCTCTCGGCGTCGAGGGCCTCGAACGCTTCGTGGCCGGCCAGCCCCTGCGCCGCGTGCATCAGTGCGTCTTCGGTGTGCTCGCGCTGGAAAGCGAGGCCGTGGACCCGCGGCTGTAGCAACCCAGTAGGGCAACCCCACTTGGCATCCATTCAGCATCCTTTTTCTCCACCCATGAAACGCCTTCACCTGTTGATTTTTACAATTCTCCTGAGCATTTGGATGGGAAGGGAGCACGCGGTGGCCAGAGCCTTCGCTGCCAAGCCCGCTTATATGGAACTCAAGGTATACCACATCAAAACCAGCCGACAGGAAGCGTTGATAGACAGCTTCCTGCAACGACAATACCTGCCGGCAATGCGCGCCGCCGGCATTGCCACCATTGGCGTGTTCAAACCCATTGGCAACGACACGGCGGCCGACAGAAGCATCTACGTGCTAACGCCTTATGCTTCGCTCGGCCAGTGGGAGAAAGTGGGCAAGGAAACCACCGCCAAACTGCTGGCCGCTGGGGGAGCCTACGTGAATGCGGCGCACAAAAACCCCGCCTACACCCGCCTGGAAACCGTTTTCATCAAGCCCTTCGAGGAGATGAGCGGCTTGGCGGCCCCCAAGCTCGACGCGCCCAAAAGCGAACGGGTGTATGAATTGCGGAGCTACGAAGGAGCCAGCGAGAAAATATTCCGCAACAAAGTGCAGATGTTCAACGCCGGCGGCGAAGTTAAGCTATTTGCCCGCTTGGGCTTTAATGCCGTTTTCTACGGCGAAGTTGTTTTCGGTTCGAAAATGCCGAACCTGCTGTACCTGACTTCCTTCGCCAACATGCCCGCCCGCGATGCCCATTGGAAAGCCTTCGGCAGCGACCCGGAATGGAAGAAGCTTTCTGCGCTGCCTGAATACCAGAACAACGTGTCGCACATCGACATCACCTTTCTGCGCCCGACCGATTATTCGGGGCTTTGAGGAAAGGCTGTGCTATGACCAATGCGCAAGATTTGTGCACGAGATTTTCTGCGCTAGGTGCACCGAGGCGTCCTCGGCGTGCGGGGGCTGGCGGGTGAGGCCGTGGCCGCAGGGCAGTAACGCCAGAAGTGCGCTGCCAACAGATGAGTACAGGTAAGTTGAGCAGCCACAATTGCTACTTTCGCAGATGTTGCCGCTCCTTACTTTGCTCTCAGATGCAGAATTCCGTTCACGCTATTGTTTACCACGCCGCTAAATCCTGGGCTTATGCGCTCGGATGGGGGGGGGCGCTGGCTGTTTGCCCGGCTGCGGCCCAGGCCCAAACGGCCAAAACCTTGCAGGGCGACATCCGGGTGCACGACCCCGTCATGATAAAGCAGGGCGACACGTACTACGTTTTTCACACCGGCAAGGGCGTCGCCATCAAAACGTCGAAAGACAAGGTGCACTGGCAAAATGCCGGCAGCGTATTTGCCCCCACGGCCTTGCCCGCGTGGCACAAGCAGGACATTCCCGGGCAGGACGGCAGCCTTTGGGCCCCCGACATCAGCTACCGCAACGGCAAATACCACCTTTACTATTCGGTATCGGCCTGGATGAACTTCAATTCCAGCATCGGCTACGCCACCAACACCACCCTCGACCCCGCCGACTCCGCCTACAAATGGGTGGATGAAGGCCAGGTCATCAGTTACAGAAACGGTGGCCAGGGCGTCAACGTCATCGACCCCAACCTCTTCGTCGACACCGACAAGAAAGCGTGGCTGTTTTACGGCTCCTACAAAGCCGGCCTGCGCGCCGTGGAAGTGGACCACAAAACCGGCAAGCTCAAGAGCGCCGCCCCGGCCCTGAGCACCATTACCCCGGCGCTGGGCGAGGGCGTTTTCGTCCTGAAAGGCCCAACGTATTACTACATCTTTGCCTCGCGCGGCATCTGCTGCAAGGGCAACGAGAGCAACTACCAAGTGGTAATGGGCCGCGCCGCCAGCGTGACGGGCCCGTACCTAAACAAAGCCGGCGAAAGCTGGCTCAATAACAAATACACCGTCTTGCTGGCCGGCAACGAGGCGGAGCCCGGCCGCGGCCACAACGGTTTTTATACCGAAGGCGACTCCACGTTTATCGTGTACCACGCCTACACCCGCGCCGCCGAGGGCGCCTCGCAATTGCGGATTCAGCCCGTGTACGTGGACAAAGAGGGCTGGCCATCGCTCGACCCTGCCGACCGCAAGCTATTCCCAGTGATAACGGGGGTGAAATTCGGAAAATAATAAGGCTTGAAACGGGGGGCGTCGGGCCCTAATTAATAGGCTTGAAGCAATAAAACAAGGGCGTTCAGGTCTACTTCCGTGTAGGCCTTCATTTCTTCCTTGTTTTCCAGCACCTTCATGCCGCGCATTTTTTGCGGGTCGAGCTGCTTCATTTGCGGCGCCGAAATTGGAACGCCGTTTAGTAAAATCAGCACGTTGTAGAATTTGTCGGCCTTGTTGGTGCGTTCGACAACGGCATTAATTTTTGCCGCATCTACCTTCACCGGCGCAGGAAATACTGCCGGCCCCGCGAAAGTATTAGTGCCCGGAGTCGCGCCCGGCGTGGTGGCGCCATTGGCCAACTCCTTTTCAAAATCGGCCACTTGCCGGCCGAACAGCTGCCGCCCGAGCTGGGGCGTTTGCTCACGAAGCAACTGCTTCACCTGAGCTTCGGGCGCGTGGGTCAGCAGGTATGCGAGCAGCGCGCCGCCCACGGCGTACAATTGCTTTTCGGAGAAGGCGTTGGGCTGCTCCCACATCTTCCACACGTCCACGGAACCGCCCGCAAATTGCCGAGCGGTTTGCAGCCGGTCGGCGCCGCTTAGGTCGAAGCAGACGGCCACCCCTTCGCTGATGAGCCGGTGTTGCTGGATGGGGCGCAGGCCGAAATGCAGCAGCTGATGAGCAATTTCGTGGCCCCGGTTCTGGCCCCGCAGCACGTGAATGGTGAGCAGTTCGGGCACCGTGAACCCCAAATCCTGACCGGTCACTCGCAGCGCGTCGGCGCGGTCGTCCCACACGAAGAAATCAACCTTGCGCGGCAGCGCGGCCTGGAAAAAGCGGTTGTTGGTTTCATACGCCTGCTCGTGAATGGCCGCGAAGGCTTCCGGCGAACTTAGGTTTTTCGGCGCCTGAAAGTGGAAGCGGAAATGCGTGGTTTCCAGAGTTTGCCACTTCTTGGTGGCCAGCTCCTGGGCGCGCAGCAGGCCAAGACGCTTGCTGGCGTAGGCCGAGGCATTGCGGGAGCCGTTGGCTGCTACCGCCGCTTCCAGGGCAGCCTTGGCGCGGGCGTGGTCCTGCAGGGCGTAGTGGCAGGTGCCCAGCAAGGCGTGGCTCCAGGCCTTCACGTCGG
Source organism: Hymenobacter sp. (assembly GCF_036388155.1). Lineage (NCBI taxonomy): Bacteria > Pseudomonadati > Bacteroidota > Cytophagia > Cytophagales > Hymenobacteraceae > Hymenobacter > Hymenobacter sp. The sequence continues at coordinate 4,540 of NZ_DASVSI010000023.1, forward strand.
GCGGAGCAGTGGCCGCCGTGGCGCTTTTGGTGAGGTAGGGAATGGCCGCCTGAAACTCGTTTTTATCGACGTAGGCGCGCCCAACAATGTTGTTTGTAATGGGCTGTTCGCCATCTGCTTTAAGCTCCTGCTCGCCGCGCGCAATGACGGCGTCAAATTGCCCTGCACCGTATAATTTAATTAATTCATCCTTGGCCGACTGGCCGCGAACCGGCAGCGCAGCAACGAAAACAACCAGCCACGCAAAAAAGTAAAAGCGGCAATTCATACGAGTTAAATAGCAGAACAAAGTTTCAATTATTGCGTCGGGTAAAGGGTTGTTTGGTGTGCCGTACTGGAGTAAGTCACCACAGTGCCCCGGTCGAGTAGGTGCCGCTTTGCGCTCAGGAATTGCCGGAGCCGGCCGCGATGCCTTCAAAGATGGAGGCTACGAAAGTAACGCGACGCGTCGGCGAATGCTACTTTCGCTTTCTGGCAGACCGCCATCATTGGTGGCGGTTTGCCAGACATTTTTAGACTCATCCCATGCTCACCCGCATCCAAGCCGCCTTGGCCCAACTCGAAGCCACGCGCGGCATCCGGGTTCTCTACGCCTGCGAGTCGGGCAGCCGGGCCTGGGGCTTCCCCTCGCCCGATTCGGACTACGACGTGCGCTTCATCTACTGCCATCCGTCGGCCTGGTACCTGACGCTGGACGAAGGACCGGACACGCTCAATTTTCCCGTGGACGACGAGCTGGACCTGGCGGGCTGGGAGCTGCGCAAAGCCCTGCGCCTGCTGCGCGGCTCCAATGTTTCGCTTTTTGAGTGGCTGCAGTCGCCAGTGGTGTATCACGAAGCCTTGGACTTTCGAGCCCGGCTGGCGCCGCTCTTGCCCGCGGCCTTCAACCTGAAAGCGGGCCTGCACCACTACCTGGGCCAACTCCGGCGCGGCGTGGAAGAAGACTTGCTGCCCGACGCCGTCCGGCTAAAACGCCTGTTTTATGCCCTGCGCGCGGCTCTGGCCGTCCGCTGGATTCGGGAGCGGCACACGCTGCCTCCCATGGAGTTTGCCCCGTTGGGGGCGCTGCTGCCACCCCACCTTGCCGCAACGGTAGCCGAGCTGCTGGCTAGTAAAGCTGCGGCCGACGAGAAGACCACCGTGCCGCGCCCTGATGCGTTGGTTGCGTTTTTGCAGGCTGAATACGTCGCTGGCCAGGCGGCGCGGGAAGCCTTGCCAGTGGCCCGGGCGGGCAGTGTAGCCAACGAGCTGGACGCGTTGTTTCGGACACTGTTAGGCGAGGTGTAGCGCGGGATTATTATCCTCGGGAGCAGTTCCTGAGGACAACAGTGCATCAGGCCTCGTGTGGCCTCTCTTCGTTCGCGGACTAAAAGTCCGCGCTACATTCGTTCATGACCATTGCTGAGCTGCGCCGCCACAACCTTATTCTCTTTGAAGCCATCAGCGGGAGCCGGGCTTATGGCACCAATCTGCCGCATTCTGACACCGATTTGAAGGGCGTTTTCATTCTGCCAGAAGCCCATTTTTTTGGCCTCGACTACGTGCCGCAGGTGGCCAATGAAACCAATGACGAAGTGTTTTATGAACTGCGCCGTTTTGTCGAATTACTGTTAAAGAACAATCCCACGGTGCTGGAATTATTAGGCACACCGAGCGACTGTATCGTTTATAAACATTCACTTTTTGAGCAGTTTCAAGCCAAGGATTTCCTCTCCAAGCTCTGCCGCCAAAGCTTTGCTGAATATGCGGTAGCCCAAATTCGCAAGGCGAAGGGATTGAATAAGAAAATCAATCATCCTGAGCCGCCAGCCCGCAAATCGGTGCTTGATTTCTGCTACGTGACGGCCGGCGCGGGCGCCCAGCCGGTGGATGCTTGGCTCAGCCGGCATGGGTATGCTGCCGAGCAATGTGGTTTGGTCAATGTGCCCCATCTCACCGACTTATATGCCTTGTTTGTAGATGCAACGCCGGAGCGCAACTGTGGCTATCGTGGCCTTATCCGGGACCCCGAAACGTCGCAGGATGTGCTGCTGTCGGCCGTGCCAAAAGGGGAGGTGCCAATAGCGTATTTATCCTTCAATCGCAATGGCTACAGCACGTATTGCCGGGTATTTCGCGAGTACTGGGAATGGGTTGAAAAGCGCAACGCCGAACGGTACAAAAACACGGTGCAGCACGGCAAAAATTACGATGCTAAAAACATGCTGCACGTGTTCCGACTGCTGCAAATGGCCCACGAAATAGCCGAACACGGGCAATTAAATGTGCGACGACCTAACCGGGAGTTTCTATTGCAAATTCGGCGCGGCGAATTTGAATACGAAGCCCTCGTAACCGAGGCGGAACAATTAGTAAGTCAGGTAGAAGCTGCATTTGCCGCGTCGCCGCTGCCCGAAGCACCTAATAAAGAATTCGCCGAGCAATTGTTAATACAAGTACGACACGCTTTCTACAAAGCAGCGCAGACAGAAAAATTAGCTTCGGAATAATTAGCAGGACACAGGCTTGAAGCCTTTAACTAATTGACTTAGGTTTATTCGTCTATTTCCCAACCATCTTATTCCGCGCGCCTTTAAACTCCGACCCTTCGCGCCACTTCGGAAACGTGGTTTCGCTGGCCAGGCGCTGGCCGACGCGGAAGTAGAGCTGGGCATCTTCGGCGATGCCGCTGAGGTCCCAGGTGGGGTCCAGCTGGTCGGCGGGCTTGTGGTACATGTTGGTGGTGTAGTTCTGGCGCTTTTCGGCGATGTAGGCCTTGCCTTGGGTGCGGTGTTCGAAGCCGCCGCTGGCGTAGAGCGAGGGCACGCCCACGTGGGCAAAATTGAAGTGGTCGGAGCGGTAGAACATGCCGGTTTCGGGCGTTTGGTCGGGGAGGACGTACCGGCCTTGCTCCTTGGCGGCCATGCGGGCGTAGTCCTCCAGCTCCGACTGCCCGTAGCCGATGACGGTGAGGTCCTTCATGCGGCCGTAGGGCCAGAGCATGTCCATGTTGAGGTCGGCCACGGTTTTGGCCAGCGGAAACGGCGGGTGCTGGGCGTAGTAGGCCGAGCCCAGCAGGCCCTGCTCTTCGCCGGTCACGGCCAGGAACACGATGCTGCGGGCGGGCTTTTCCTTGGCCGTTTGGTAGGCTTTGGCGATGCTGAGCAGGGCGGCCAGGCCGGTGCCGTCGTCCACGGCGCCGTTGTAGATGGAGTCGCCGGCAATGGCTTTGCCCACGCCAAAATGGTCCCAGTGGGCCGAGTAGATGATGTATTCGCCGGCGCGGGTGGTGCCGGGCAGCACGGCCAGCACGTTTTTGGAGGTTTGGCGGCGCAGCTTGTTTTGCAGGCTGGTGCTCATGCTCAGGCCCAGAGCGCGGGGCCGGAAGCCGCGCTGGTTGGCGGCGGCGTACAGCGCCTCGTAGTTCTGGCCGGCGGCCGTGAAGAGGCGTTTGGCGGCGTCGAGCGTCAGCCAGCCTTCCACGGCGCACTTGCTGGCGCCGCGGTCGGGCGTTTGGGGGCGCAGCTTGGGGCCCACGGCGCCGCTCAGCACCACGCTCCAGGGGTAGGCGGCGGGCTTGGTGTCGTGCACGATGAGGATGCCGGCGGCGCCGTGGCGGGCGGCTTCCTCGTATTTGTAGGTCCAGCGGCCGTAGTAGGTCATGGCCTTGCCCTTGAACATCGTGGAGTCCTGGCCCGCGTTGCCGGGGTCATTCACGAGCACCACCACGGTTTTGCCCTTCACGTCGAGGCCGGCGTAGTCGTCCCAGCCGTACTCGGGCGCCACCACGCCGTGGCCGGCAAACACCAGCGGCGAGTTGGTCACTGCCACGGTGGGCTGCTCGCGCTGCGTGAATACCACGTAATCGGTCTTGTACTGCAAGCTCAGCTTCTGGCTCTTGCCTTCAATTTGCATGGTCGGGGCCGGCGTCACGCTGATTTCCACCATGGGCACCGGTTGGAAATAGCTGCCGTCGGGCCCCGGCTGCAGGCCCAATTGCTTGAGCTGTGCCGCCAGGTAGTTCGTGATGCGCTCTTCGCCCACCGTAAACGGCTTGCGGCCCTGCATCTCATCCGACGACACGGCCTGGAGGTAGGTACCCAACTCCGTGGCCTGAATGGCGTTGGTAGCCGCCGCGGGTGCTCCCGTGGTGTCGGCCGCCGCCGTGTTGCCCGTTGTGGCGGTGGTTTCGGAAGTATTCTTCGATTGGCAGCCCGTGAGGAACAGGGCCAAAAGCCCAGCCGGGAGCCACGGCGAGGCACAGGAGCGCAAAGGCGTAAGGAAAGACATGAATAAGCAAGCTGACCGTCGAAACGGGGTAATTAATGGGCTCAAGGTACTTGACATTCGTGAACGCCCGCAGCTCGCGCCGGCATAATTCCAAGAGCCTGTCCGAAAAATAAAGTGAACGTCCTGCTGATTTTGCCGCAGCACTTCTACCACGCCACCCGTCATCCTGAGCTTGCGAAGGACCTTCTCACGTTCCAACGAGTCGTTCGGGTGTGAGCGAGATGCTTCGCCGCGCTCAGCAGGACAGGCAGTTCAGTCAAGATGCTTCGACAAGCTCAGCAGGACGTTGTTTTTTCGGGCTCATCGTTTTTTGGGTTGGTGCTGAATCGTGGGTCGTTGATGAGCGGCCAAAGCGTCAACAGTCGCTAGAAACAGGGGCAATTCCTTAATCCACGTCCTCGCAATCGGCTTGCACGTTGGTGAATAGCCGGTTGAACTGCTCGTCGAGTTCCTGGTTGCGCTGCACCCGGCGGATGGTGGTGTTCACGCAATTGAACCAGCCATACGTGAGCAAATCAATCTTCGCGTGCAGCAACTGCTCCGACAGGTCCGCTTCCGCATTGCCCCGCGAAGCGTACGGCTCCGAACTGCCGGTGAGCTGGCCTTGCTCCTTCACAAAATCCCGCCAGTTGCTCAGCGTGAGGCTGTCATTTTGGGTCGCCAAGCCTTGGATGTATTTTTTGCAATTTTCGGGCGACTTGCTGAGCAAAACGGCCGGGTTGCGAAACGCCTCGATGTATAATTTGTGCGCCTGGTAATCGTCCTCAATCTCCTGGATGGCCTGTTTTTTCAACCGGACCCAGGTGGGCTGTGGCACCACCCGCATGCTGCGAATGCGCTTGATGCCGCGCTCGTACTGCGCCCTCAGCGTGTCCAAGCTCAAGCGGGCCAGGTCGGCGGGACGGTGCACGGTGGCGTTGGAGGTGAACACCATGGTGCTGCCGGACAGCATCAGCCGGTGCACGTTGTCTAGCTGCGCCTTTGAATACCGGCGCGGGTTGTAGCGGCCAGTGAATTGGCACATGTCCGACTCCGAACCCCAGGTGTAGGTCGCCAGCGTGTCGGCCGGCGCGGCGGGCGGGGCGGCGGCTTCGCGCGGGGCTGCCGCGGCCGGCGGGCGCTTCCCGGCGGGCTTATCCGGGGAGCACGAGCTGGCGAAAACAAGCAGGAAGCAGCAGAAACGAGCGGTATTCAAGGCAATCGGGCAATGGCTACGCCAGGCCGCGTAGACGCGGCCAAATATACAGGCGGCGCGGGGCCGCCATGGCGGGGGTTATTGCCGGGGCACCAGCTTCACGCCGGTATACAGCTGCGGGCTGTTCACCGAAGCCACGGGCTCAATGGTCAGCCGTTTGTCGTATTGGCTCACGTTGGCCACCTTCAGCAGGGAGGTATAATCCGAAGTGAGGCCGTGCTTGGTTTTGATGAAGAAGCTGTTGACGCGCAAGGTGGCGGGGTCGTAGCTCACCATCAGGGCCGTGGTGTCGCGCCAGTAGGTATAGTTGGCTTCCGTGCTGCCGCTGGGCAGGTCGCGAGGCGTTTTGTCGTGGTCGGGCCGGATAGACTGGCTCACCAACGGCCGCGCAATCTCGTCGGCGTTGAGCCCAATCAAAGCCGGCACGTCAAACGCCCGGTTGACGTCGAGGGCGCGGGTCGAAACCGGGGCGTCGGCGGCGGGTTGGTCGGTGCTGGCGCAGCCCAGCAGCAAGGCAAAGGGGAGGAGGTAGCTGTAGCGCTTCATCGGTGTCAGGTACGGTTGAAAGTCCTGATACGGAGGAGGCTAGAAAATTGCCGAATGTGGCCGTGAAATTTATGAAAACCTCACGGCCTCAGCACGCTAGCCGTAAAGCGGTAGGGCAAGGCAGGGCCGTTTGGGCAAGCCGGCGGTGGGCGGGATTAGCCCAGTTCCACCTCGGGCGAAGGGGCCCGTTGCGCCCGCCAGTCGGTGAGGGCGTACACCAGCAGAAAAGCCACGCCCAGCCCAATGAATAAGTTGCGGGCCGTGGCACTCTGCGCAAAACCAAATAGCCACGGCGAGGCGATAAACATCAGCGCGCTCACCAGCTCAACCCCGCCGTGCACGCGAAACGGTATCCACTTGAAAAAGCCAAACGGCATGTTGGTGAGCAGCGCCACCACCAAATACCCTGCGCCCAGTGCATAGCACACCCAAGCGAATTCATCGGTGAAAGCAAACGCAAACGGCAGGGCCAGGAAAACGCCGGACATCACGTAGTCGATGATGCCGTGCAGAGCGGGTGAGATAATCTTCATGGTAGTAGTGGGTGGAAGGGGGCCGGAGTTAGGAGGAATTACGGGCCGAATCGGGCCCGAGATATAGCCCGGCTTACTTTTACTGATGCTATGGATTAGCTTATTAGGTAAATTTGGCTTTTGCTGCTGCCGCCGGTTAGGAGCTCGGAAGCACTGGCTACTGCAGCGCCCCCAAGCCTCTTGCACTCTGTTCTCAACCGGTAGTGGGACGCCCACCAGGCACTTGTTCGCGGCAGCGTCGCGTCAATTTTTAAGCGGGCCTGGCTGGCCGATGCATCGTGCGAAGGGCGCAGGTAGGCACAGGTAGGCTCGGCCTGCCGGGGGCAATACTTTCATGCTCGATTACCCTAATGCCCTGGGTAATGAGCTGCTGAATAAGCCCCGGCCGCTAACTCTCTTCGACTTCTTTCTTGCCCACCCATGCGCTGCCTCCTTCCCATTAGCAAAAAAGTCCTGCTGCCGGCCCTGCTGCTGGCCGCCACGCCGCTGCTGGCCCAAACCCCCGCCAAAACCAACGACACCACCACGCCGCTGCATTTGCTCAAGCCCGATTACCCGGTGCCGTATGGCCAAGTGAAAGCCGAAGACGTGAAGCAGGTGCTCGACCGCGTGTACGCCTACCTCAACGCCGCTACGCCGGCCGAGCTGGTTGACAAAAAGACCAACGCGGCCATCACCGACCGCAAGAAATTCAACGCCGACGCCATCATCAAGCCCGGCGACTTCCGCCTCACCAGCTACGAGTGGGGCGTGACCTACGCCGGCATGCTGCGCGCCTCCGAAACCACCGGCGACCCCAAATACGCCGCCTACACCGCCAGCCGCCTCAAGTTTCTGGGCGAGCTGGTGCCCTACTACCGCGCCTACCAAACCGCTCACCCCGAGGCGCCCACCCCCGTGCGCTCGGTGATGCAGCCCCACGCCCTGGACGACGCCGGCGCCATTTGCGCGGCCATGATAAAAACGCAGCGCCTGGACCCCAAAGCCAACCTGCGGCCGATGATTGACAATTTCATGAGCTACATCATGACTAAGGAGTTCCGCCTACCCGACGGCACCCTGGCCCGCAACCGCCCGCAGCCCAATACCCTCTGGCTCGACGACCTGTTTATGAGCGTCCCGGCCATTGCCCAGATGGGCAAGCTCACCGGCGAGCGCCGCTACTACGATGAAGCCGTGAAGCAAGTCACGCAGTTTGCCCCGCGCATGTTCGATAAGCAAAAGGGCCTGTACATGCACGGCTGGGTGCAGGACATGGCCGAGCACCCCGAATTCCACTGGGCCCGCGCCAATGGCTGGGCCATCCTCACCAAAGTCGAGCTGCTCGACGTGCTGCCCGCCGACCACCCCGGCCGCCCCGCGGTGCTGGAGCTGCTGCGCGTCCACGCCCGCGGCCTCGCCGACCGGCAGCACGGCACCGGCTTCTGGCACCAGCTGCTCGACCGCAACGACTCCTACCTCGAAACCTCGGCCACGGCCATCTACGTCTACTCCATTGCCCACGCCGTGAACCAAGGCTGGCTCGACGCCAAAGTCTACGGCCCCATGGCCCTGCTGGCCTGGAACGCCGTGAGCACCAAAGTCAACGCCCAGGGCCAAGTGGAAGGCACCTGCGTGGGCACCGGCATGGGCTTCGACCCGGCATTCTACTATTACCGCCCCGTGAACGTGTACGCCGCCCACGGCTACGGCCCCGTGCTGCTGGCCGGCGCCGAAATTACGCAGCTGCTCAAGCAGCACCCGTATGGCATCAACGACAGTTCGGTGCAGACTCTGAAATAGTTCGGCAATAGCGAGCTGAAATTCTCATTACCAAGCACTAGTGATTTGCCGTCGAGCTACACGACGACATCCACCACTTCCACTATCACCAGGTCCCCGGCTTCCGGCGCGCTGGTTTCTTCCGGTGCCGGGGCAGGGGCGGAAGGTTGCTTTTTCCCATTGCGCAAGGCAGAGGCTAGCATGTATGCCGCGGCAAGGCCGGCCCCAACGGCCGCAATCTGGCCGGTGCGCTTAAGTGCTGAGGCAGTGGGTTTGCCGTCTGGCTGTTCTTTCCAGCCGCCGCTAATGGTGGTGCGGTTGCGGTCAGGCTCGTACAGGTTGCCAGGGGTGGGGTCGGCGGGCTTGTCCTGGAAATGCTGGTTTTCAATCATCTTCCGGAACTGCTTGTCGAACATGTTCGGCATCAGGACGCGCATAGCCCGGTTGAGGCGGCCCATGTTGCCGACCATTACTTCCTTCTTCGGGTGCTCTACCAGGCCGACGATGGCTGCGGCCACTTCTTCGGCGCGCACAATGGGCTTGGGGGGCTGCGCGGCCCGGCCCATGTAGTTAGCGGCGTGGCTAAACAGGGGCGTGTCGATAACGGCGGGCAGCACCGTGCACACGTGGATGTCGGGCTGGTCGGCCAGCTCCTGCGCCAGGCTCAGGCTCAGGCCGCGAATGCCAAATTTGCTCACGCTATAAGGCACGGAATACGGCTGGCCCGTGGTGGCAACCATGGAGGCCACATTGATGAGGACGCCCCGCCCTTGGGCCTTAAAATGGGGCAGCACGGCCCGCGCGCCCAAGATGTTTCCCATCACGTTGACTTCAAGCAGGCGCCGAATGTCGGCGGTCGGAATGTCTTCGAGGCGGCCCAACGTGTTGACCGAGGCATTGTTGACCCACACGTCGATGCGGCCGAAGGATTCGACGGCGCGACGGGCGAGCTCGTTCACGTCGTCTTCAACGGCGACGTCCGCGGCCACGGGCAGGGCCTGGCCGCCGGCCTGCTCGCATTCGTGGGCCAGCTCCTGCAAAGCCTGGGCGTCGCGGGCGGCTACCACCACGGCGTCGCCGCGCTCGGCAAAGGCCAAAGCCGTGGCACGGCCGATGCCGCTGGAAGCGCCCGTCACAACTACTACTTGGGATTGAACTTGTTTCATGGGGTTTAGTGGGAGAAGGTGGAGAATAACTGCAGCAATGCGCTGTCTTACAGTTTGTAATTCAAAGAGTTTGACTAGGTGGCACTGCCAGCGTGGGCGCGTTGCAGCGCGGGCCGCTAGTACATATGCTGGCCGCCGTTGATGCTCAGGTTGGAGCCGGTAATGAAGCCGGACTTGTCGGACACGAGGTAGGAAACCGCTTCGGCCACTTCGTCGATGTAGCCCATGCGGCCCACGGGAATTTGGGCCACAATCTGCTCGCGAATGTTCTCTGGCACGGCCATCACCATCTCGGTGCCGATGTAGCCGGGCGAAACGGTGTTCACCGTGACGCCGTATTTGGCCACTTCCAACGCCAGGGATTTGGTGAATCCGTGCACGCCGGCTTTGGCGGCCGAGTAGTTGGTTTGGCCGAACTGCCCCTTTTGCCCGTTGATGGACGAAATGTTGATGATGCGGCCGTACTTCCGCTCCATCATGCCGTTGATGACGTGCCGCGTGCAGTTGAAGACGCCGTCCAGGTTGGTGTTCATCACCGCGTCCCAGTCGGCTTTCGTCATCTTGCTGAAGCGGACGTCCCGCGCAATGCCGGCGTTGTTGATGAGGATGTCGATGGGCCCAATTTCGCCTTCAATGGCTTGCACCATGCGGCCCACCGAATCAAAGTCGGCCACGTCGCCCTGCCGCACGTCAATCTCGCAGCCCAGTTCCTCCAGCGCGTGCTGCAGCGCCTGGGCCTTGTCGGGGCAGCGGAAATTGCCCACCACCCGGCAGCCTTCCTCGTGCAGCCGCTTGCACAGCGCCGTGCCAATGCCCCCCGTACTTCCCGTAATCAGGGCAACTCTTCCGGTCTCTCTTTTCATGAGCTTGCTATTGTGGTGGCTCACGCCAATTCTTTCTGTTTCAAAAACTCCAATACTCCTTTGTTGAAAGCTTCGGGCCGCTGGTACTGCACAAAATGGCCGCAGCGCGGCACCACCACCAGTTTGCCGCGGGGCAGCTTCACGGCCTCGCGCGCCACCAGTTCGGCGTATTCCTGGCCCCTCAGGTATTGGTAGGGGCTCACTTTGTCGTCGGCCCCAACCACCAGCAGGGCCGGCTGCCTGACTTCGGTCAGGACGTGGTTCACCGATTCCAGCAGCATGCCTTCCACCGAGCGAAGCATGGTTTTTCCAAACACCGCGGCGTCGTTCTTGAAGAAGGCGAGCCGCTTGAGTAAGTCCCCGGCTTCCTGCTGCCTGTTGCAGAAGCCAATCATGACGTTCATCTGATTGTGGGTAAAGGCGTTGCCGCTGCCAACGATGCCGCTCGCCATGTTGATGAGCAGCTGCTTTTCCAGCGACGTGTAGGGCTCGATGCCGGCCGGCGACACCAGCACCAGCCGCTCCACGCGCTGCGGGGCTTTCAGGGCCGCCACAATGGCCGTTTGGCCCCCCATGGAATGGCCCACCAGCGTGGCCCGTTCGATGCCCAGCCGGTCAAGGAAAGCCAGCACCGTGTCGGCATAAAAGCGGATGGTGTAAGGGAAATCGGCCTTGGTGGAGTAGCCGTGGCCGGGCAAATCGAGCGCCAGGCAGCGGAAGTGCTTTTTGAACGCGTCAATGTTCTTGTGCCACGACGGGATGCCGCTGCCCATGCCGTGCACCAGCAGCAGCACGTCGGCGGCGCGGTCGCCTTCGTCGACGTAAGCAATTTCGAGGGCCTCGCTCAGCTGGATTTTATGGACGGAATACGGGTAAGGCACCCGGTCGCCGGGGTCCTTTTCGGTGGTCGGCATGCCGGAGTGGGCCCACTGGCTGGGGTGCCAGAGGGCTTTCCAAGCGTTGAGAAGATTATACATCAGGAGTCTCTTTCGTGTAACCAGTGGGCAATGCCGGGGGCCAGCTCGGTCTGCGACCGGGAGCCCACGAACACGCCGATGTGGCCCCCGGCAAACTTGGTGAGGCACTTGTCGGCGCTGCCCACCAGGTCGTTGAGGGGGATGGAAGCTTCGGGCGGCACGAGGTGGTCTTCGGCCGCGTAAATGTTGAGCAGCGGCATGGTGATGCGCCGCAAGTCGACGGACTGGCCGCCGAGCTGGAACTCGCCTTTCACCAGCTTATTGGCCTGGTATAAGTCCTTGATAAACTGCCGGAAGCACTCGCCGGCCTGGTTGGGGCTGTCGGCAATCCAGTGCTCCATGCGCAGGAAGTTGAGCAGCTGGGCGGGCTTGTCGACGGCGTTCAGGATGTTGACGTACTTGTTGGTTTTGAGCATGGGCTTGAGCTGCGCAAAGCCCGCGTTGAGCAGCTCGCCGGGCACGTTGCCGCCGTTGTCTACCAGCGCGTCCACGTCGAGGTGCCGGGCCCAGGTGGCCAGCATGTCGCGCGGCGTCGCAAAGTCGATGGGCGTCACCAGCGTCACCAGATTCTTTACCTTTTCGGGGTGCAGCGCCGCGTAGATGACGCTGAACGTGCCGCCCTGGCAAATGCCCATCAGCGTGAGGCCCCGGTGGCCGGTTTCGCGCTCCACCACGCCCACCGCATCGTGCAAATAGCCGTTGATGTACTCGTGCATGGTGAAGTACTTGTCCTCGGCCGCCGGGTAGCCCCAGTCGATGAGGTACAAATCGAGCCCCGCCGCCTGCAGATTGCGGATAAAGCTGCGGTCCTCCTGAATGTCCATCATCGCGTGCCGGTTCACCTGGGCATACACCAGCAGCACCGGCGTGCGCACGGTGGCCGGCGTGGCGCGCACGTAGCGGTACAGCGCAATCTTGTCCTTTTTCCAGACCAGCTGCTTGGGCGCCGTGCCCACTTCCAGCTCGTCAAGCTGCCGGAGGGCTTCGAAGCCCCGGGCCAGTTTGGCGGTGGTGGCCGCCAGCTCGTCTACCACGCTTTGCGGGGAAAGCCAATTCATGACTTGCCCTTTCTGCCTGCAGTGCCGGCGTCGCTGCTCTGAGCGGCTTCGGGCGCGGGGGCTGCTGGCTGGGCCGGAGCCGCCGCCGGTTCGTTGTTTTCCGGCCGGGCGTTTTGCATCTCACTCACGATGCGCTCCAGGTCGTTGATGCGGCCGCGCAATTCGTGGTTCACTTTGTATACTTCGTCCAGCTGCGAGCGTAACACCACCGGGTAGGGCTGAAGCAGCACCTCCATTTGCCGCTCGTAGGCCTTGTTCAGCTCCGAATTCAGCTTGATGAGCTCGCCTTGCAAGGCCGCGTACTCTTCGGTGTTGAACAGCGCGGTGAATTCCTGCTCGTTGATGGCCGACCATTCGTTGTAAAATTGGTTGAAATCGGTGGGCGGGTTGCCGGCCTGGGCGCGCTCGGTAGTGGCGCGCATCACCTTTTCCCAGGCGGCCACGCTGTGCTGGTAAAACAGCCCCTGCAGCTGGTTGAGCTTGGCCATGTAATTGCCCCACTGCTGCATCAGCTCCACCACCGACTGCGCCGAGGGCATGGTGCCCGTGCTGGTGGAGCCCACAAACGGGGCAACGCTGCGCTGGGCCGTCTTCATCATTTCACCGTACCACGACAGGAGGCTCTGCGGGTTGAGCTGGCTCATGGCGTTGAAAAACGGCAGGCCGTTGCCCATCATCGGCCCGAAGCTTTTGCTGGCTTCCGAGAAGGCGTCGCCCCACAGTTTCAGCCCTTGCAGGCTCTGGTCCATAAACGCCCGGGCCGGCGTCACGGCATCGAACCCAAACAGCTTGTCGACAAAGGCCTTGAAGCCCTGCTGGTCAATCAGCTTCCAGAATTCCTGGGGCTGGAAGCTGTTGTTCTGCATGGCACTCAGCACCGGCTGCCACAGCTGCATCAGCCGGGTGTAGATGTCCGAGCTTTTGAGCATGTTGGTGAATGCATCGCGCAAGCCGCTGTGGCCGAACAGGTTGACCGCACCGCCGCCCGGCATGAACGGCGCCTGCATGTTCTGCATCATTGCCTGGAAGGACTGCATCCAGTGCTGTTGCATCTTGGTAGCGTCGTCCCAGCTGTTTTTTTGCTCGTTGGTGAGCTTTTCGGTCATTTCGCGCCAATCGTTCACCAGCTTGGTGGTGGCGTTGTACCAGGTGTCAAAAACCGTTGCGGTCTGTTCCATGAGTGGATGGGTTAGGTAAATAGACCCGTAAGCGCCTGGCATCGAGGTGGATTTTGACAGTGCCAAAATTCCAGCCTCAACCATTGCAAACAAGGGGTAACGGTCTGTTTTTACGGGCCTTAGAGTAGATGTTTATACTCATTTAATCCCGGAAAGCCCGTAATCCACTGCGTTGGAACTACGCAGCAACCGGTATTAAACGGTAGGGGAGCCCTCCGTAAATGCCTCGGATTTGTTGTAGCGAGGCACGGCCGCCTATGCTACCAACCATTGGTCCTTCCACGCCCAGCGCTACGGCGTGCTTGCCGGCGCCTTTGGAGCAGTGCATCAAGCAGTGGCGCCGGCGGCGGCTTCCCGGTCAGGACAGGTAAAAAAATTCCCGTTTAATGGTCGTTTACCGTTGCCCCGGGCAGGCGGTTTTTTACCCATTTGATTTGCCCGTTGTGGTTGGATTCGTGTTCGCACACGTGAAACCACTTGCAGTAATTATTGGTCGGGCCCCACGACCACGCGTTGTCGACGGCCATCAACCAATCATCGTTGCGCTTGCGCAGTTCTTGCAGGGTGGTTTGGCGCACGGCGGCCAGGGCCTCCAGGTAGTAGGGCAGGGGGCGGCCTTTGATGGTCTTTCGAGCGCGCTTGCCTAAGTCCATAGCGGCGTCCCATTGCCGTTTTATTGACGCGTCCCAGCTGCCCCATTTCTTGCCTTCAAAGGTGTGCAGCTGGTAGTAGCGCTCGGTGGCGGCCAGGTGCAGCAGCAGGCCCCCGATGGTGTTGGCCCGGGCGTCGTGCAGGTAGTCCAGCTGGGCCACGGTTAGCCCTTGCACCGAGCCCAGCACCACGTTCCGCATCCACTCCAGCATGGAAACCATGGCGCCGACGTGAGGCGAATACCCCTCCCGCGGCCCCAGAATGTTGGGCCCCTGCGGCGGCGCACTCATGCTGCAACCCACCGAGGGCATCAGGCTCGCACTGGCTACACCGGCAGCAATAGCGCCCGCCCGCTGCAAAAAACGTCGGCGGCCGACGGGAAAACCTGTCTTTTTCATAAGGACTAGTTACCCGCCGCTACCCAACTAAACAAGCTGAACCAGAAGTACTTTCGAGGAATTGCTGTTAGTTCAGCTATAAAATTCAGCGGACCAGATGTGGTTTAGCCGCTATTTGAGACTTGCTTTGCTGTATCGGCAGTGGCTCGGAACTGTTAGAGTGAGGCAACGAACTTCGGGTTTGAGAACAAATTTTAAAACAACCAACAAGCATTTACCTGTGGCTAAATCGTTTTTGCATCTGCGCCCTTTTCTCACGCTGCTGGCGTGGCTCTGCTTGGGTTTCAGCCCAGCCTTCGCCCAATCGACGCAGGTTCAGTACCTCTCCGGATTGGGCAAGGACGACCCCGTGAAGTGGGATTTTCAGTGTACCCGCGGCCGCAACAGCGGCAAATGGACCAAAATTGGCGTGCCGTCGAACTGGGAATTGCAGGGCTTTGGCACCTATAGCTACGGCTTTGCGAAAGAAGACCCGGAGGAAGCGGGCTTGTACCGGCGCACGTTTTCGGTGCCGGCGGCCTGGAAGCAAAAACACATTTTCATCGTATTCGACGGTTCCATGACCGACACGGAGGTGAAAGTGAACGGCCAACTGGCTGGCCCCATTCACCAAGGCTCGTTTTACCGGTTTCGCTACGACATCACCCCCCTGCTCAAAGTGGGCCAGAAAAACCTGCTGGAGGTGACGGTGCACAAGGTTTCGACCAATGCCACGGTGAACGACGCGGAGCGCACCGCCGACTTCTGGGTGTTTGGCGGCATTTACCGGCCGGTGTTTTTGGAAGCGTACCCGGAGCAGTACCTCGAGCGCATTGCCCTCGACGCCAAGGCGGACGGGTCGTTGCGGCTGGATGCCTACCTGGGCAACGCCCGGACGGCCACCACTGTGCAGGCCCAGGTGAAAACCCGCGCCGGGCAGCCGGTAGGGGCCCCCATCACGGCCACCGTGGCGCCGGGCAGCACGCAGGTGCAGCTCACCGGCCAGGTGGCGAACCCGGCGCTGTGGTCGCCGGAATTCCCCAACCTCTACCGGGTAGAAGTGACGCTCAAGGACGGGACCACCACGCTCCACACCCTGACGGAAACCCTGGGCTTCCGCACGGTGGAGCTGCGC
>NZ_DASVSI010000024.1:0-25859 GCF_036388155.1 Hymenobacter sp.
GTCCGCGCAGCGAAGGACCTTATCACGGTTGCGCAGGGAGAGCTGCTGCAAATTATTCTCGCGTGATAAGGTCCTTCGCTGCGCGGACGCCAGATGAGGATGACAGGCGCAGCGGTTCCGGCATGACCTTTTTCCAGGCTACCCAGGAAAAGAAATCTTGCCCATCGTCACGGCGGGTACGCGCTGCCGTCCCGCTCCGATAGAAAGCGGCTGGCCAGCCACGGCCTCGTTAGCGAGCACCGCAAAAAGGATGGCTTCCTTGGCATCGCCTGGCACGCCCAAGGTATCGGTGGTGGCAAAGTGCACGCCCGGCAGGTGCCGGGCCAGGGCGACCATCAGCGCCGGGTTGTGGGCGCCGCCGCCGCTGGTGTACACCGCCGTTGGCGCAGCACCGGTGGGAAAAGCCAGCTGCACGGCGCGGGCCACGCCCACCGCGCTTAGCTCGGCCAACGTGGCCAAGGTGTCTTCCAGGCTCAGGCCCGACGTGCCGCTGCGCTGCTGGGCCTCAGCCAGGTAGGCCGGTCCGAACAGTTCGGGGCCCGTGGTTTTGGGCAGCGGCGCGGCAAAGAAGGGGTGGCCGAGCAGGGCCGCCAACAAGCCTTCGTGCAGGTGGCCCGCCGCGGCCAGGCGGCCGTCTTCGTCGTACTGCAGGCCAGGGCAATGGGCCCGCACGGTGGCGTCGAGCAAGGTGTTGCCGGGGCCAGTGTCGGTGCTGAAAGCGGTGCTGGCGTCGCCGCTCGAGCGAGGCAGAAAGGTGAAGTTGGCAATGCCGCCGAGGTTGAGCAGCAGCCGTTCCTCGTCGGGACTGCTCAGCAGCAGGAAGTCGCCGTACGCGGCCAGGGGCGCACCTTCGCCACCGGCCGCCACGTGTTTCTGCCGGAAGTCGCTGAGAGTAATGATGCCGGTGCCCACGGCCACGTGGTCGCCATCGCCCAGCTGCAGGGTCGCATTCAGGTTGAAATCGGGGCGGCGGTGCTGGTGCTGCGGGGCGTGGTACACGGTTTGGCCGTGGCTGGCAATCAGGTCCACGTCGGCGGCTTCCATTTGCCAGTCGCGCAGGCAGTCGAGCACAGCGGCGGCGTGCAGCTTGCCCAGCCAGGCATTGAGCAAGGTGAGGTACTCCAGGCTCACCTGCTCGCGCGCAAACACGGTGCGAATGCGGCCGCGCGCGTCGGCGTCGTAAGGCACCGTCCGGAACTGCTCCATCTCCAGCTGCGTGCCGGGGCCGTGGCCGGTCAGGCGGCACAGCGCCACGTCCAGCCCATCGAGGGAAGTGCCCGACATCAGGCCGATGACGCGGCGGCTGGGCTGCGCGGCGAGGTGGTAGAGGCGGGCGAGGGAAAGGTTCATGGCGGCAAGTTAGAACAACGACTCCCCTCCTCAGCTGAGGAGGGGATGTCCGAGCCGTTGGCTCGGACGGGGGTGGTTGACCTCGTTGAACGATGCCTGAGCGAACCAGCCGCATGTCGTGTCGTTCAATTAAACCTAAACCAAGCGGCCAGAAGTCGTTCAACGGCTTCAACCACCCCCGTTCGCGCTGGAGCGCGAACATCCCCTTCTTGGTAAGGAGGGGAGTTGTTGTTCTCATTCTAAAACTGCCAGCGCACGAACGCCTCGATGCCCTCGTATTCGGGCAGGCCCAGCTGGTCGTACAGCTTGGCCGTGGTGCGGTTGCGGGCCTCGCTGCGCTGCCAGAATTCACGTTGGTCGGCGCCGGGGAAAAGCGGCCGGTCCTTCTGACTTTGGTGCTTAAAAATGGCGCGACGCTTGCGCGTGAGCTCCTGCGGCGAGAGCGGCACGGCCATCTCAATCTGGTCGATGTCCCATTCCTGCCAGGCCCCGCGGTAGAGCCATACCCAGCAGTCGTCGAGCCAGGGCGTGCCGGAGGCCTTGAGCTGCTGGATGCTCTGGAAGATGGCCGCCAAACACACACGGTGCGTGCCGTGAGGGTCGCTCAGGTCGCCGGCTGCGTAAATCTGGTGGGGCTGAATGCGGTTCAGCAGCTCCATGGTTAGCCGAATGTCCTCGTCGCCGAGCGGCTTTTTGCGCACGCGGCCGGTTTCATAAAAGGGCAAGTCGAGGAAATGGGCGTTGCCGTCGGGCACGCCGGCCAGGCGGCAGGCGCTTTTGGCTTCCCCGCGCCGGATGAGGCCTTTTATCTGCTGCACTTCATGGGAGTCCACTTGGCCGGGCTGCTTGTTTTTGAGCGACTCCGCTACCCGGTGGTAGAGGTTGTCGGCCGGCTCAGTGGCGGGTAGGCGGAAGGCTTCGTCGTAGTCGGCCACGAACTCCGCGAAGCGAATGGCCTCGTCGTCAAATACGGCAATGTTGCCGGAGGTCTGGTAGGCCACGTGCACCTCGTGGCCCTGGTCGACGAGCCGCAGCAAGGTGCCGCCCATCGAAATCACGTCGTCGTCGGGGTGCGGCGAGAAGATGAGTACCCGCTTGGGAAATGGCTTGGCGCGCTCGGGGCGGTAGGTGTCGTCGGCGTCGGGCTTGCCGCCGGGCCAACCGGTGATGGTGTGCTGCAGCTCGTTGAACACCCGAATGTTGATGTCATAGGCCGGCCCCGACTGCGCCAGCAGCTCCGAAAGACCGTTTTCGTTGTAGTCCTCTTCGGTGAGCTTGAGGATGGGTTTGGTGAGGGTGCGGGCCAGCCAGGTCACGGCTTTGCGCACCAGGGCGGCATCGTGCCAGTCGCAGGGCAGGCCTTGCAGCCAGGGCGTTTTGCGGGGCGTGAGCTCGGCACCGGCGGCTTCGTCCAGCACCACCTGCACGGAGGGGTGGCGTTGCAGATAAGTGGCCGGCACGGAGTCGGTCACTTCGCCTTCTACCATGCGCTTCACCACCGCGGCCTTGCCCTCGCCCCAGGCCAGCAGCACAATGTGGCGGGCCTCCAGAATGGTACCCACGCCCATGGTGAGGGCCCGGCGCGGCACGTTTTCTTCCCCGTAAAAATCCGAGGCGGCGTCGGTGCGCGTTACGTGGTCGAGGGTAATGATGCGGGTGCGCGAGGCCGGGCCCGAGCCAGGCTCGTTGAACCCAATGTGGCCGGTGCGCCCAATGCCCAGCAGCTGCAAGTCGATGCCCCCGGCTTCCTGGATTTGCTCCTCGTACCGCCGGCAAAAATCCGCCACCTGCTCCGGCGGCACGGTGCCGTCGGGGATGTGCACGTTCTCGGGCCGGATGTCGACGTGGTCGAACAGGTACTCCCGCATGAAGCGCACGTAGCTCTGCAGTGAGTCCGGCGCCATCGGGTAATACTCGTCCAGGTTGAAGCTGACCACGTTTTGGAAGCTCAGGCCTTCTTCGCGGTGCAGGCGCACCAGCTCTTCGTACACGCGGGTGGGAGAGGAGCCGGTGGCGAGCCCCAGCACGCAGGGCCGGCCCGCGCCGGCCCGCTCCCGAATGAGGTCCGCTATCTGGTTGGCCACGGCGGCGGAAGCTACTTCGGAATCGGGATAGACAGTGGTGGACAGGTGCTCAACTTGCGAAGTGGAAAGCGGCGTCATAGTCGGGTGAGAGGTGAGGTGGGACCTGTGAGGTAAGCATTCTCTTTAAGCTGTGCAGGAGAACGGGCGCTCCGAAGAGGAAATTCGGAGCGCCCGTTCTCCTGCGGCCCATGCGGTTAAATTGCTGGGTCAGCCGGCGTGGAAGGGTTGTTTTCGCGCTCCGTTCGCGGATACGGATAGAAGTTGCGGTTGCGCTCGGCCCCGGCGGTTCTTGGTCCGGGGCGGCCGAAGCGGCGGCTGTCGCTTAGCCGAAAGCCTTGGAAGGCCAGCTCAATCTGGCGGTTGCGGTAAATCTCCAGCAGCACAGCGTCGGCCGTTTGCGGGCCAGAGTAGGCCGGTAAGGCGGCTCCGAGTCCATAGACATCGGTGGTTTTGGTCAGCACGCGGTTGAGTTCCGTGATGGCGCCGGGTACGTCGCTTTTGCGGGCCAGGGCTTCGGCGCGGATGAGCAGCATTTCGCCGGGCAAGTACACGGGAACCGCCGCGTCATTGGCGGTGTAAAAGCCCGTGCCGCGGTTTTGGGTGGGCGTAGGGGATGCGCGCACGTAAAACGGCAGGCGGCGGTCGGCTGGGTTGGGGGCCAGGGCGCCGGTCAGACCTAGGTTGATGTTGGTGGGCTCGAAGATGTTCCGGTTGCCGAAAGCCGTTTCAAACAGCGGGTTGCGCGTGGTGTTGTCGTAGTTGAACACCGAGCGTTTGGTCAGGTCCACCCGGCCAGCAGCGGCCAGGGCTTTGTCGTTGTCACCGAGTTCTAAGCTGTAGCGGGCAATGAGGGCCTGAATGGTATTGGCAAGGTCGATGCCGGGAACGATTTTAGCATTGAAGTCGGCCGATACCGGGGTGGCCGCCAACTGGGTGGCCGCCGCTTCCAACTGAGTCACCGCGCTTCGGAGCGCCTCCGTGCGCTCAACAAAGGGCGCGTTTTCCTGCACGGCCAACGGCGTCCTTTCAAAGAACTGAGCCAACGTGCCCAATGCCAGCGCCCTAAAAATAGACGCATACGCCACGATGCCGCTCCGCGTGCCTGCGTCCGGTGCGTTGCCTACGTTGCGAAGCACAAGGTCGGCGTTGGCCTTCACCAACTGGGATTGGGTCCAGAGGTTGCGCACCACGCCGTTGACGTTGGTGACGTTGCCCGCCCCGGCGCTGATGTTGAACTCTTCGATGTTACCCACGTTGAGAATAGCCAACTCACCGGTACTCAGTCCCCCAAGGGCGACAGCATTGTAGGGCACGCTCAGCAAGCCGCCCGCCGCATAGCGGAATTGCAGGCCGTTGCAAGTAGCAATCAGCCCGTCGGACGATGTGACCACCTGCTGCTCACTGGCGGCGCTGGGGTCGAGGTATTCTTTGTTGCAGGCACCCAGCGTTAAGCTCAGCAGGCCGGCAAGAATTATCTTTTTCATGAGAATAGCGTGATTGAGGACGGCCAGAAACCAAAAGCATTCCGCGACTAACACAAGGCAGCGGGACCGGTTAGCGGCACACGTCCGTGAGCAGTTAGAAAGTGGCGGTCAGCTTTACCTGGTAGGTGCGCGGCACGGGCACGTTGCCGAAGTCGATGGCGCGGAGCAAATCCGAAGCCCCACCGGCGCTGGTTTCGGGGTCGAAACCGTTGTAATTGTCCCACGAATACAGGTTGCGGCCAATCAAAGACAGGTTCAACGAGTTGATGAAAGTGGTGAGGGTGGGCAACCCATAGCTCAGGGCTATTTCGCGTAGCTTCACAAAGGAGCCATCATCAACTCGAAATTCCTGCGTGTTGTAGACGGAGAAGATGTAGCCGCGCGGCAGCTCGCCCCGCAGCTCCTGCTCGGCCAAGTCGCCGAGGCCGACGCCCTGCCGGGTGCGCTTGTCCGCATTGAACACGCTCACGCCTTGCACGGCATCGAGCAGCACGCGCAGGCCGAGTTTCTTGTAGGTCAGGTTGCTGCTGAACGAGCCGGTCCAGTCCGGGTTGGGGTCTCCGATGATGACATTGGCCAGCGGCCGGGACGTGTTCGGCTGGCCGTCGCCGCCGGTGCGGTCGGGCACGTAGTCAACCGACCCGCTCGCTTGGCTGGCGGCGCGTTCGTCTTGCCGGAAACCTTGAGGCGTGAGCAGAAACGAGCCGTCGGGGTTGCGGGCGTAGGCCGTGCCGAAGAACACCCCGGCGGGCTGGCCTTCTACCAAAAACACTGGCGCGCCCGCCGCGTTTTCAATAGGAATGGCCTGGGCGTTGCCGTTCACGCGGGGCAGCTTCGTCACCTTGTTGCGGTTGCGGTTGTAGATAAACGACACGTCCCAGGTGAAGTCCTCCTTTTTTATGGGGGTGCCCGTCAACTGCAGTTCCACTCCTCGGTTTTCCATTTCCCCAACGTTATCAACAATAAGCGAGCCGCCACTCGTGGGGGCCAGTGTGCGGGGAACCACCAAGTCCTTAATTCGCTGGTAATAAACGGTTGCTGTAAACCCTATTCTATCATTTAAAAAGCCCAGGTCCACGCCGCCTTCTAGCTCATTGTTGCGCTCGGGGCGCACATTAAGGTTGGCCAGTTGAGAGCTTGGCAGGAAGGTACTGCGGCCCAAAAAGGGAGTAGTGGATGGCTGAAAACGATAGAAACGGTCGTAAGAGAGAATGCCTGCCAAATTACCGGCCTCGCCGTAGCTGGCCCGCAGCTTCAGGCTGTTGAAAGTATTGGTAAAAGCAGCATTCTTCCAGGTATCCAGGTCCGAAAGCACCAGCGAGGCACTAACTTTGGGGTAGACTTGGTTGGTTTGCGAAGGCGAAAATTTGCTTGATTGGTCGCGCCGCACGGCCCCGGTAAGGAAGGCCAAATTGCGGTAGCCTACCGTAAGCTGCCCCTAGTAGCCGCTCAAGTTATAACGGTCCAAGAAGTAACGGCCTTGGATGTTGCTGGTCGCCCCGGTAACGGTCGTGATAAATGGCGTCAAGTTTTCGCCCTGTGTCGTGGTCAGGTCCGTCCGGCTGTACTGATAGTTGTAGCCAGCCCGAAAATTCAGGTTCAGCTTTTCGCTTACATCGTACACGTAGCCAAGGTTGATATCTGAGTTGATTTGCAAGGCCACATTGTTGGCATTGGAGGCAAAGCCGAGGGGGTAGCGTGCGGCGGGCAAGCCCGCGGTAGCCTGGTAGGGATAGGGCCGGATGTAGCCTTGTCCGTCCTGGGAGAAAGCATCCACGCCCGCTATGTAATCAATTGCGAGGCCTTTCAGTGGGCTCAGGTTCACTTGCACGTCGCTGATGGTGCGGTTCACGCCCTGCGTGAACTTCATGTCCTCAATGGTCGAGAGCGGATTGACGCGGGTGGGTTCCACGGCCAGCAGGTTGCCGTTGGCGTCGCGCCGGTTGATGTCGTAGATGTTGTTGGTGATGTTGACGGAATTGATGGGGCTGTAGAACACGTTGCCGTTGGCCTTCTCGTTGGCGAAGCTGTTGATGTAGCTCAGGCCGGCCGATACTTTGACCCAATCAGCTATGCGCTGGTCCACGCGGGCCCGCACGTTGTAGCGCGTAAAGTCCGTACCCTTGATGATGCCCTCGTTGCGGAGGTAGCCCAGCGACATGTAGTACTGCGTGCGCTCCGAGCCGCCGGCCAGCGAAACGCCGTTGTCGGTGCCATAGCCGGTGCGGAAAATTTCATTGAAGTAGTCATAGCGCTGCACATCAACCAGGTTGGTGGCCAACTGTGTGGTGGAGCCAGCCCGGTTGATGCCAATGGTGGTGGTGCCGGGGTTGGCCGTCAACTGCGCGGGCGTGGGAGCCCCGATGGTATACAGGCGGAGGCTTTCGAAGCCAAACTGCTTGCCGTAGGTGTTTACCGGCACCGATTTGCGCAGCTCGTTAATGGTGAAACTGCTGTAAGCCGACACGCGGGGCTTGCCGGTTTCGCCGCGCTTGGTGGTAATGAGTACCACGCCGTTGGCCGCCCGCGAGCCATAGATGGCCGCCGCCGCCGCGCCGTTGATGACGTTGATGCTGGCAATATCGTTGGGGTTGATGTCGGCTAAGCGGTTTTGGCCAGGATTGGCCACTCCGATGTCGTTGGTCAGCGCGGTCTGCGACACGTTGGTGCTGGCATTGCTCACGATGACGCCGTCAATAACGTAAAGTGGGTCTGAGGAGCCGCGCAGGGAGTGAAGGCCGCGCAAGCGTACTGAAATCGAGCCGGACGGGTCTCCAGAATTTTGGGTAATCTGCGCGCCAACTACTTTGCCCTGCAACGAGTTTAGCGCGCCGCCCGAGCCTGACTGGGTAAGTTCCGAGCCTTTGATGGTACTAATGGCATTGCCCAGCTCGCGGCGGTTTACGCTCACCGTTGAGCCTACCACCACCACTTCGTCCAGCTTCTGCTGGGCTTCGGCTAGTCCCACGTCGGTCGTTACCGTTTCGGAGGCGCCTAAAGTGAGCGGACGCGAAACCGAGCCGTAGCCAATGAGTGAAACCGAAAGAGAATAGGCGCCTGGAGGTACCGAGGCGGCCAGTTCGTAGGTGCCGTCGGCGCCCGTGGCTGCGCCAAAAGTGGTGCCGCTTAGCAGCACCGTGGCGCCGGGCAATTCGCGGCCCGCAGCGTCGGTCACGCGGCCTTTGAGGGTGTAACGCTGGGGGCTACCCGTTTGGGCGTAACCCGGCAGCGCCAGCAAAATGCAGAGGAGGCCCCATAGCAGGGCCAGGCCACCGAAAGAAAAACGTTTGCGCATACAGGAAAGAACTTGGTGGGAAAAAAAGAGTGCATGCCCAATTGTATGAAAAATTTTGCACTAACTGGCGCCAGCCCGTGCTTTTCGTTCGCATCTGGGGCCGCTTTGGTAATAGCTATTTGCCCCGCCCGCTTACAAACAGCGTTGTTGCGACATAGACTCGAGCAGTCGGCAGATGGGAGAGGTTGGGCGCTTGACTTGGAAGGCCCTTTTCCTCCTGAAATATCAGCAGAACAACTAGCCAAAGGCATAGCCGAAGAGATTTTGAATATATAAATTAATCAACAATTTATTTAATGCATGGCGCTGCGCTGTTGTCGATAAATTTGCTCGTTTCGGAATGAATGTTACTTGATTATTTCGCACATTTGAATCAATAGCTCGTCATTTTGGGCTTCTCAATCGACTCTTTTATGCGCAACAACGCCTTGTGTTGTAGTGATGTACTGCATAGTCCGACCCCTATGGCCGGAACCTGATGGCGCGCGGAGCCGAGGTTCCGGCCTTTTTCGTGCCTTTTATTTCCCTCTATTTCCCAATCCAATGAAAAAAAGTTACTGGCTACTGCTGCTCTTGCTGGGCGTGTTGCTGGCACCCCCCGGCTGGGCCCAAACGGCCCGCTCCGTCACCGGCATCGTGACCTCTAGTACCGACCAAAGCCCCCTGCCCGGCGTGACCGTGCTGGTGAAAGGCACCACCGTGGGCAGCACCACCGGCGCCGACGGCCGTTACTCCCTGCAGGCCACGCCGGGGGCTACCCTTGTGTTCAGTTTCATCGGCTTTACTTCCCAGGAACGGGCCGTAGGGGCCGACGGCGCCGTAGATGTGGCGTTGAAGGAAAGCTCCACCGGCCTCGATGAGGTGGTGGTGACTTCCTACGGCATTCAGCAGGCAAAGCGTGAGCTGGTCACGGCCGTGCAGGAAGTGAAAAGCAAGGACATCATCGACTCGCGGCAGACCAACATCGTGAATGCCCTGCAAGGCAAGGTGGCCGGCGTGAACATCACCTCCTCGGGCGGGGCGCCGGGCGAAGGCGCTGCCATTGTTATCCGGGGCGGCACCTCGCTCGATGGCAACAACCAGCCGCTGTTCGTTATTGACGGCATGATAATGGACAACAGCTCGTTTCAGGAGAGCGCGGCGCCCGGCGCGGGCTCGCAGTTCAACGGCCTGCTGGGCCGCTCGGTGGGCGCCTCCAACCGCGCTGGCGACCTCAACCCCGAAGACATTGAAAGCATCACGGTGCTGAAAGGCCCCGCCGCCGCCGCGCTCTACGGCCTGCGTGCCGCTAGCGGCGCCGTGGTGATTACCACCAAAAAGGGCGTGGCCGGGCGCACCACCCTCAACTTCCGCACGCAGGTGTCGGTGGACGAGGTGAACCGCCTGCCCAAAATGCAGGACCAGTACGGCCAGGGTTCCCTCGGCTTATTCGACGGCACTACCCGGGTTTCGTTCGGGCCGCGCTTCCTGCCGGGCCAGACGGTGTACGACAACCTGGAAAATTTCTACCGCAAGGGCTACACCTACCAGAACTTCCTCAACATGTCGGGCGGTTCGGAAAAGGCCACGTTCTTCGTGTCGGCTTCCAACTTGCAGCAGAGCGGCGTGACCCCGCAGAGCAAGTACGACAAAACCACCGTGCGCCTGTCGGGCACGGCCGAAATAACGCCAAAACTCAACGTGAGCGGTTCGGCGCAGTACCTCACCACGGGCGGCGAGCGGCCCATTCAGGGGCCGGGCTTGTTTGGCTCGTCGGGCGGCTATTTGTTGAGCTTGCTCAACTGGCCGCGCGGCGACGATGCCCGCAACTACCTCAACCCCGACGGCACGCGCCGCCGCCTGTTGGCGCTGGGCAACGGCACCGACGCCGACGCCGACAACCCCTACTTCACCGTCGAGCGCAACCCCCAAACCGAACGCACCAACCGCTTCATTGGCAACACCCAGCTCAGCTTCAAGCCGTTTAAATTTTTGACGTTGAGCCACAACATCGGCACCGACTTGTACACCTCGCGCAACACCTCGGTGCGGGCCGTGGGCACCTCGCAGGTGGGCAACCAAAACGGCGGCATTGCCGAAACTGTGGAGCAGTTCCGCTTGCTCACGGCCACCACGCTGGCCAACTTCAGCCACGATTTCGGCGACAACCTGAGTGGTTCGCTTATTCTGGGCAACAGCATTGAGGAAAACAAAAGCCAAGCGGTGGACTACATCGGCCTGATTTTTCAGAACCCCGGCTTCGTGGGCCTCAACAACACCGTGAATCGCAGTGCCCTGCAACGCGACAACACGCGCCGCCTCATTGGCAACTTCGCGCAGCTCAACGCCACGCTGTTCAACCAGGTGTTCGTGCAGTTGCAGGGCCGCTACGACCAGTCGTCGACCCTGCCGCGGCCCGACGAAAACAAGATTTACGGCAAAGGCTTCCTCTACGGCTCGGCCGGCCTGGGCTACGAGTTCACCAAAACCCTGGGCCTCGAGCAAAACAACATTTTGAACTACGGCAAAATCCGGGGCTCCATTGCCGAGGTGGGCAAGGACACTCAGCCTTACCGCATTCAGGCGGCCTTGGCGCAGAACACCTACATCGGCGGCGGCTTCCGCAACGACTTCTTCGGCTCCAACCCCAACCTAAAGCCCGAGCGTACCCGCACGTATGAGGCCGGCATAAACTTGCAGTTTCTCAAAAACCGCCTCGGACTGGACTTCAACTACTACTACTCGCGCACCTCGGAGCAAATCATTGCACCCCGCGTGAGCCAGGCTGCGGGCTTCATCCTCCAGTACATCAACGGCGGCGTGGTGACGAACGAAGGCCAGGAAATCTCGCTGACGGGCACGCCCGTGAAGACCAAAGACTTCAGCTGGGACATCATTGCCAACTTCTTCCACAACACCAACCGCGTGGAGGAACTGCCTTTCCCGCTCACGGTGGTGTTTCAGTCCGACGCCTTTATCACCGATGTGCACCAGGGCGGGGCCTTTCCGGGTAAGTCCATCACCGGCGTGGGTGCCTACGACTACAACCGCGTGACCGACGTGAACAGCGAGTTCTTCGGTGAGGTGCTCATCGGAGCCGGTGGCTACCCGTCGGCCAACCCGCTGTTTACCTATGCCGGTAACCGGGCCCCGCGCTTCACCACCCAGTTCACCAACACCTTTACCTACAAAGGACTGTCGCTGACTTCGCTGCTCGACTTCCGGGTGGGCGGCGTGGTCATCAACGGCAACGACTGGTACCAGACCCGCGTGGGCACTTCCCAGCGCACCGCCGACCGCAACAAAACCGTGGTGTTCGACGGCGTGGTAGCCAACCGCGACGCCAGCGGCAACATCACCGGCTACTCTCGCAACACCCGGCCCGTTGAACTGACCCAGAACTACTACACCACCATTCTGGGCGGCGTGGGCACCCCATTTATTGAGGACGGCTCGTGGGCCCGCCTGCGCTACGTGACCCTGAGCTACGCCGTGCCAGCCAAGTGGCTGAGCCGCACCAAATTCATCACAGGCGCCGAGCTGAGCGTGACCGGCCGCAACCTGGTGCTGCTGACCAACTACAGCGGCGCCGACCCCGAAACGTCGGCCGCTGGCGCCGGCGTGCGCGGCGGTGGCTCCAACGGCTTCGACTACGGCAACGTGCCCGCCACCCGGGGCGTGGACATGGCGTTGCGCGTGAATTTTTAATGGAATGTGCTTGTCAACAGCACGTCATGCTTCATCTAGCGTCCGCTTGTTGAAGCACCTCTCCCGCTTCGTTGAGCCAATTGGATTGCAACTGTGCTAGAGACGCTTCGACTCCGCTTAGCATGACGGCTTGGTAAGCTGCCATCATCCCTAATAATTTCTGAACATGAACCTGAACCGCTATATATTGAGCCTGGGCCTGCTGCTAGGTGGCAGCGCCCTTACCGCGTGCGAGAAGTTTCTCGACGTGAACGACAACCCCAACAACCCGGTCGTCACCACCCCCAACTTCCTGCTGCCGAACATCATTGCCAACGGTATCCAAACGCAGATGTTCACGGCGTTGCGCACGCCCTTCATCACGCAGTACGTGGTGAGCCGCACCGCCAACAGCGGCGGCAACGACCAGTATTTCTTCACCAACGCGCAGAGCACGAACACCTTCAACTACTCTTACTTTCAGTCGGGCGGCAACATTCCGGTGATGCAGAAAGCGGCCGAGGCGGAAGGCTCGGCGTACTACGTGGGGGCTGGCAAAATCATGCAGGCCATGATTCTGGCCCACGCCACCGACATGCTCGGCGACATTCCTTACTCGGAAGCCTACCAGGGCGGCGCCAATTTCACGCCCAAGTACGACTCGCAGGAGCAGATATACGCCACCATCAACCGGCTCTGCGACGAGGGCATTGTGGAAATGACCAAGCCCGCCAGCGCCCAAAGCCGGCCTTTCTACAGCACCAACCCCAGCGAGAGCGGCGACATTCTTTATAAAGGCGACCCGGCCAAGTGGGAGCGCCTGGCCTACGCCCTCAAAGCCCGCCAGGCCCAGCACCTCACCAAAAAAGCCGGCTACGACGCCAACGCCGTGCTGGCGCTGTGTGCGAAAGCCTTCCGGTCGTCGGCCGACGATGCCCAAATCAACTTCCAGGTGGCCATAGCGCCGCTGGCCGGCACCACGAACATCTTTGGCGTGACCCGGGCCAACTTCGGCACCGCCACCTTCTCGTCCAACATCGTGAAGTACCTGAACGGCACCACCTTCTCCGGCGTCGTGGACCCGCGCTTTGGCATTTTGGTGCCCACCACCAGCACCGGCATCGACCCCGGCCGCGGCACCACCGCCACCGCCAACCTCACGCCCGGCTCCACGCTCACCGACGTGTACGGCAGCTGGTACGCCCGCGACTTGGGCTATTTCGAAGCCATCACCTACCACGAGCTGAAGTTCATTGAGGCCGAAGCCGCGCTGGCGGCTGGCAACCGGGTGCTGGCGTTGGCATCGTTGCAGGAAGGCATCCGGGCGCACATGCGCAAGGTGGGCGTGGGCGGTACGTCCTCGCCGCCCGCGGTCACGTTCCCGCCCATTTTCGAGCCTCAGATTGCGGCCTACCTGGCCAGCGCCGCCGTGCCCCAAACCCCGGCGGCCGTCACGCTGCGCTCCATCATGGAGCAGAAGTACATCGCCATGTTCATGAACCCGGATTCGTGGTCGGATTTGCGGCGGCATGATTTCAGCCCTTCGCTTTACGTGAACTTCTTGTACCCGACCTACGCCGGCTCGCAGACGGCGCCGCTGCCCGTCGTCAATAACGACAAAACCTACCCCCGCCGCCTGTTGCCGGGCGCCACCGAAGTCACCGTAAACCCCGGGGCTGTGGCCAAGCTGTTCAGCGACGTGGGCGCCAAAGACAACAACGAGTACGTGTCTAAACCGCTCTGGTTCGACCAGAAGTAAGGGCCGTTCCTTTCTCTCCCTGACTTAACTCGCCCCGACATGAATTATTTTTCTCTGAAAAAGCTGGCGACGCTCCTGGTGCTGGGCACCGCCCTCGCCAGCTGCGAAAAAGACGAACTGGAAACGAACTATCGACTGACCGAAGAGCAAGGCTTTGCGGGCCTGGGCCTGCCCCGGACGCCCTTGGCCGCGCGCTACGCGCCGGGCGAAACTGTGCCGCTGTTCGTGACCTATTCCGAAACCGACAAGCTGCGCGACATCACCGTGTTCCAAGTGGTAAACCGGACGGATTCTGTGCAAACGGGCGTTTACCCCGCTGCCGGCACCTTCAATGAGGCTGGGAAGCTGCTGGCCCAAGCCGTGCCCTACGTGGTGCCCACCGCCACCAACGGCGTGCCCGTGCGCGTAGATGTGACCCTGACGTTTCAAAACGGGGCCAAGCGCATGCGCCGCTTCACTTACAACGTGGCCAACGCCGTTACCATGAAATTTGGTGCTACGCCTGCCACCTTCCGCAACGGATTGGCCGCCAGTGCCCAGAGCGAAGGCGACGTCATCGGCTATGCGCTCATCATCAACGAAACCGGCATTGGGGTGTTGCCTACGCCGCCGGCCTTGCCCACCCCGGCCGCTCCGATATTCAAGGCCGTGGACAGCCTCACCACGTTCTACCGCCTCGGCACCGGCACGCCGGTGCGGGTGGGCGTGGTTCGCAACCCTTCGAATGGCGCGGCCAACACCCGCACGGTTGACGTTACTATTCCGCGCAACTCCAACGGGCAGGCCATCACCTACTCGTTTGTGGCGTACGGGGCGGCGCAGGCCGTGACCGTCACGGCCCCGGCCATCACCGTGGGGGCGCCTACGCCGCTGGCCACGCTGCGTCCCGGCCGCATCAGCGACGGCCTGGGCAGCTCGCCCGATTCATTGGCCTTCAACTTCCGCACCGGCCTGATTGAGCCGGCGGCCAACCCGCCTGCCGCCAAGGACCTGTTTATCAACTCCACGAGTGGCAGCGTGACGCTTTCTGCCGCCAACAACACCCGCTACTACAAGGCCACTCCGGCCCAGGTAGCGGCGGGCTTCTACACCACGCCCACCGTCAACACCGCCGCGACGGCCCTCTACCTCAACAATTCAACGTTGTCTGCCGACCTTGGCCCGGTGGCCGCCGGCGACGTGTACGCCGTGCGCGTGCGTACGGCAGAAGTTATGCTGCTGCGCATCCTGAGCGTGCGGCCCAGTACCGCTGGCTCCGCCGCCCGGGTGCGGTTTGAGTACCGGTCGCTCTAACGCCAGTCATTTCCTTCAAGCAGAAAGATGTTAGCCTTTGCATTGGCGTAAGGCTAGCGGCAATAGCGAAAGCAATAGCTCTTGTCCTCCGTCGTTGTCGTGGTAGCCATCCATTCTAGACAATTATTGATGATAAGGGCAACCACCTGCTCGCTCCTGTGTGGCTTTCTAATTGGTTGCTCCGTTCCTGACGAACCAGCCGCTAGGTATCCTGAGAATTCGGCCATATCCAAACCGAGTGGTGTGCCGTGCGATTCGGCTACTAGTTATTTCCCAGCCAGCGCAGAACTCGAACGCGTCGAATCCGCTGACACAGGCCGTACCATGCTTGCCCTCAACCAGGCTGACTGTATTGCCATGCGGAAACGTGCGTCACAAACCCTGTGTGCATTCAATGCCCCGCTGCTGAGCAAACAGTTTATGGGCCACTCCATTTATCGCCTTCTGTATCTGCGCTCTTTCCATAGGCCAGCATTGCTTACGTTGGATTGCACCCCGCAAGGAGGAACGTTGAAAACGCAATTCTTAAACAAGCCCCCTGATTGGATAGCGTCCGCAACTGAATTAGCAGCAGATACCCGCGCAGCCATCCGCTCCCTGCATGAGATACAAAACCGAATTCGAACCGGAAAAGCATCGCCCGGTGACGCCGAGCGCCTGGAAAATGCAAAATATCGATTCGTTCAACTGGAACTTATCAAGTCACCCATAATAATCACCGACCAAAAAACAGTACACCTCTCCCAAGCCCAAGTTCAACGATTCAAGGAATTATTAGCTGAAGCAACCTTCTGGCAACTTCTGGGCTGCAAGGCAACTCTATATTTTGACGGTGCAGATTATATTCTTGAATCGCACGAGGCCGAGCGGTACCACATGGTAAAGCGCCAAAGCCCTAATAAAAGAAGCGGATTTGCGCGATGCTGTTCCTTTCTATTGGACAGGAGTTCTTTTGATTTTAAGGCAGACAAAAGTTTTTAATTCCCGCCCCCAAATAGCCGCCCGAAGAAGCCCTTTTTCTTGGTCTTCTGCTTGGTTTTAACCTTGGTGAACGGCTCCAATACCGGGGCGCTTTCGGCCGTGACTGTGGGGCGAGTGGTGGGGCGGGGTAGAGGCCGGTTGCCGGGCTGCGCGGCTAGGGTGGGCTGCCCAGCCGGGCGGGCCGGAGCATTGCCGGCGGGCGTTTGCCCCACGGCAATCTCGGCGGATTGTTGGCCCAACGTAATCACGCGCATGGGCCGGCTCTCGTTGTGCAGGCGGTCGACGGCCGTCACGTAGTAGGCGTAGGCTTGGCCGGGCACGGCGGTGGTGTCCACAAAAGTGGCGGGGAAGCCGGGCGCGGGGCGCGGCACAGCCAAAATGCGGCGCGGGTCGTTGGGCGAGCTGCGCTCGTTGGCTTCGAAGCGGTAGAGGACGTAGTAAGTGGCCGCGTCGCCGTCGGCGGCCAGCGGACCCGACTGCCAGTTCAGCGTGACGGAGCGGCTGAGGCGGCGCAGCGTGAGGTTGCTGACGGGCTGGGGCGGCACATTGTCCATCCACGGCATGGTGGGCACCAGGGCGGGGTAATGGTACAGGTCTTGGCGCAGGGTATCGGTGGTGTGCAGCGGGTTAGCCAGCAAAGATTTCGCGGAGAAAAACAAGCTGCCACCAACTTCCCCATTATAGGTGCGGTTCAGGCGAATCTGGCGGGGCAGCTCGCGCGGGTTGCGCCAAGTGGTGTCGGAGCGGGTGCTTTCCAGCATGCGGTAGGTGCCGTGGCCGATGTAGAGGTGGCGGTCGAAGCGGTTCTGGGCCCACCAGTCCACCAGCACCGGGTAGGGGCAGAGGCGGAAATTGGTGCTCCAGTACAGCTGCGGCACGATGTAGTCAATCCAGCCTTTTTCCAGCCACAGGCGCGTGTCGGCGTACAGGTTGGAATAGGACGGCTGCCCGGCGCGGGTGTCGGAGCCCAGCGGGTTGGCCGACTTGTTC
Source organism: Hymenobacter sp. (assembly GCF_036388155.1). Lineage (NCBI taxonomy): Bacteria > Pseudomonadati > Bacteroidota > Cytophagia > Cytophagales > Hymenobacteraceae > Hymenobacter > Hymenobacter sp. The sequence goes on from NZ_DASVSI010000024.1 coordinate 16,903, forward strand.
ATCCAGACGCCAAAGGGCGAAATGCCAAATTTTACCCAGCGCTTGGTCACCCGAATGCTGTCGTGCAGGTCCCGAATGAGGACGTTCACGTTGTTGCGGCGCCAGTCGCCCACCTGGGTAAACCCTTCGGGGTTGTGGTCGCGGAAGGCGGCTTCGTCGCGCAGCACCTTGCCGGCTTCGGGGTAGGGGTAAAAATAATCGTCGAAGTGCACGGCGTCGATGTCGTAGCGCCGCACCACGTCCAGAATGACACGGGTGATGTGGGCCCGCACCTGGGGCAGGCCGGGGTTGTAGAGCAGCTGGCCGCCGTAGCGGAAAAACCAGTCGGGGTGCTGGCGGTAGGGGTGGTTGGGCGCCAGGCGCCGCGTCACCGAGTCCATGGTGGCCCGGTAGGGGTTGAACCACGCGTGGAATTCCATGCCGCGCCGGTGCGCCTCGGTGATGAGGAAGGGCAGGGGGTCCTCGCCGTCGGCGGGGGCTTTGCCCTGCACGCCGGTCAGCCACTTGCTCCAGGGCTCCAGGTTGGACTTGTAGAATGCATCCGACGCGGGCCGGATTTGCACGAATACGGCGTTGAGGCCGGCGCGCTGGCCGGCGTCGAGCAGGCGCTGGTACTCGCGGCGGTATTGTTCGGGCGACTCGCCGCGCTTGTTGGGCCAGTCAATGTTTTCGACGGTGGCAATCCACATGCCGCGCAGCTCGCGCTTGGGCGGCGGGGCAGTGGTTTCGGCCGCGATTTGGGCTTGCGCCGGGGTGCCGAAGCTGCACCAGCCGATGAGTAGCAGAAGAAAAAAGAAACGGCCAGCGGCGAGCGGAGAGAGCATCAATAAAAATTCAGCGACACAAAATAAACGCTGCAATTTACGCCGCTAGTGCCCCGCCGGGCGCGCCGCAAGTCCCACAACGCAGTTCCAAGCACCCATTTCGACGTGACGAAGACCGATTTTGGAGGTGTGACCCCCGAAATTGCACCTCCGAGGGCCGATTTCCGACCTCGGAGGCCCGAAATTGCACCTCGGAGGACCAAAATCGAAGGTTCGACCCTCAAAATTGACTCAACTTGGCCCGAAATCGAGGGTCCGACCCCCGATTAGGGGGGTGAAGCGCTGGCTTACGAGCCGGTTAGCTCGGTGTCGGTGGCAGGCGAGTCAGGGTCGGACCCGGCAGGACCGCCTTCCATGCCGTTGGTTTGGCTGGCGTTGCCGTATTCGCCGCGGATGCCCGCGCCGTCGCCCATGTTTTCCTGGGTGCTTTCGGGAATGGCGCCGTCGGCAGCGGTGCCGGCTTCGGGGTTGCCGCTGGCGTTTTGGTCTTTATCGGCGCTTTGGTTGGTGGTTTCGCCGCCGGTGCTGGCGTGGTCGGGGTCGGACCCGGCAGGGCGGGGGGCGGTGGGGTTTTGGTCAGGGCTCATGCGGTGGAAAAGTAAGGGAGGTGAAGCGCCATTGTGCGCGCCGTATTGGGTTTACGGCGGGCGGGGCCTACGGTTGGGCATGGCTTATTGCGCGGCGTTCGCCAACTTGCTACTCGCTACTCGCATTAACCATCAAGCCCCCGTTTGCGCCGTGTCTGATTCCGCTTCCGACTTCTACCACCAAAAAACCGATGCCCAGCTGCTTTATTTCGTGGAGCACCCCGAGCTGTATCAGCCCAGCCTGGTAGCGGCTGCCCGGCGGGAATTGCGCCGCCGCGGCGTGCAGATTACGGAGCCGGAGCTGGCCGTGGCGCCCGCCTTGTACACGCCTTCGCGCTCGAGAGCGCCCGCGCGGTCCTCGAAAGGCGGGGCGCTTAGTCTCGCGTTGGGGGGCGTACTGCTGGCATCTTTCATATCATACTACGTGCTGAAGGAACCCGACCAGCCTGCTCCCAAGGCCAAGACCCACAAGGCGCCGCCCCGCCTCGTGGAAGTGCCCATGTCCGTGATTCCTAATTACGCAGCGGCGGTGGCGCAGTGCGTAGACCAGCAGCTCCTGCGGGTGCCAGCCGGCGAAAGAGCCGCCGCGAAGCAGGCCAACCAGCCGCTGCGCCAGTACCGCGAGCTAACCAAGCGGTTTTGGACCGCCCAAACCCAGACGGAGTACGTGTTTGAGCAAGCCCGCAAAAACAACGTCACCCCGGCCCTGGCGGGCCACGTCGAAACCGTGATGACGGCTTGGCAACAGTGGAACAAGGCCACGGTGTACGGGTATAAATTCGGGCCCGCAATGGCCGACCACCTCGATTTGATGACTCGCGTGGCGCGCCAGCAGCAGGAAGGCTTGGCCGACTTGCTCTTGGTGGCCAACAACCCGCAGCCGTTCGAGAATGAAAAAACCAAGAAACGCGAGGCCGACGTGAGCGACTTGCTCTCGGGCCTGTTGCCCAAGTCGCCCGTTACGGGCCAGCCGTACAACACCGTTGTGCGCCGCGTACAGCTGTAAGTCCATCCAACACCTGGCAAAGTGGCCGGTTGATGCAGAATGGCGCGCTCCTTGCCGCGCAAATTCTGATGGAAGCCCCCGACTCCGACCCCACTGCCCAGTCCACCGCCGCTTTAGCGGCCAAGCTCTTCGCCCAAAAAACCGAAGCCGAGCTGCTTTACCTGGCCCAAAACGCAGCGCGCTACCCGCCCGCTGTGGGCGCTGCCGCCGTGGCCGAGCTGCGGCGCCGGGGCGCGCTCCCCGACGCCCACCGCCCCGCGCCGTCTCCTGCGCCGGAGTCCGAAACCTGGGGCGAGCTGGTAGGGCAGCTTTTCAAGGGCCTGTTCATTCCCTCGCGGCGCTTCCTGGCCACCCCGCTGCTGCTCGACCTGAACCTGTTGGTGTTTGGCCTGATGGTGCTCAGCGGCGTGTCGGCGTCCAACCCCACGGGCCGCGAGCTGGTGAGCTGGGGCTCCAACCTGTCGCGCCTCACGCTGCACGGCGAGCCGTGGCGGCTGCTCACCTGCCTGTTTGTGCACGCAGGAATGTCGCACTTGCTGCTGAACATGTTCTCGCTGTGGCTATTGGGCCTGCTGGTTGAAGACCGGGTGGGGCCGCTGCGCCTCGTGCTGGTGTACCTGGCTTGCGGGGTCGGCGGCGGACTGGCCAGCCTCTGGTGGCACGCCGGCGGCATCAACTCGGTGGGCGCCAGCGGGGCCATTTTTGGCCTGTACGGCCTGCTGTTGGTGTTGCTGGTGGGCAAGAAAATGGTGCTCGACAAGTCTGACCGCCGCGCCATGCTGGGCCTGGTGCTGTATTTGGTGCTAAGCAACCTGCTCTCCGGTTTCACGGGCAACATTGGCGGCGGAGAAGGCGTCTTGATTGACAACTCGGCCCACATTGGCGGCCTGGCCACCGGACTGTTGATGGCGGGCCCGCTGGCCTTGCTGGGGCTGAGGCCGACGGTGATAGAGGAAAAAACGGTGTAGAGACGCGTATTCGCGTCTCCGGTGTCGCGCCGCACGGGCGTCTTCCTACACGTCGTTCGGGATTCATCGCTCAACGACGAGACGCGAATACGCGTCTCTACACCGTCTAATCTGGTCCTGAAACAATAGCTTGGTTGATTCATTTTAACCACTTTCCCATCCCTCATTCTCCAACATGCAAGCCCTTCAACTCGATGCCATTCACCAGCCCGCGGCCGTGCGGGAAGTGCCCACGCCCACCCCGGCCGCCGGGGAAATCCTGGTAAAGCTCCACGCTGCGGCCCTCAATCACCGCGACGTCTGGATTCAGAAGGGGCAGTATGCCGGCATCAAGTTGCCTTGCACGCTGGGGGCCGACGGCGCCGGCGAAGTAGCTGCTCACGGCCCCGAGGTGCCCGCTGGTGCGCCGGCCGTGGGCACGCGGGTGCTGGTTTACCCCGGCTTGCGCTGGGGTTCCGAGCAGCGAGCTCAGGCCAAAGATTTTGTGGTGCTGGGCATGCCCGACCCCGGCACTTTCGCCGAATACATCACCATGCCCGCGCACTGCATCCACCCTATGCCCGCCCACCTGAACTTTGAGCAGGGCGCGGCGCTGCCCTTGGGCGGCCTCACTGCCTACCGGGCCGCGTTCGTTCGGGCGCAAGTGCAGGCCGGCGAGCGCGTGCTGGTAAACGGCGTGGGCGGGGGCGTGGCGCTGCTGGCGGCGCAGTTTTGCATGGCGCACGGCGCCGAAGTCTGGGTGACGACGGGTTCCGACGAGAAGCTGGCCCGCGCCCTGGAAATGGGCGTCAAAGGCGGCATCAACTACAAAGCCGAAAACTGGGTGAAAACCCTCACGCAGCAGGCGGGCGGGCCCTTCGACGTCATCATCGACAGCGCGGCCGGGGAGGCCTTCAACTCCCTGGTTGACGCGGCTGCGCCCGGCGGCCGCATCGTCTTCTACGGTGGCACCTTGGGCAACATTCCGAGCCTGGTACCGGGCAAGGTATTTTGGAAGCAATTGAGCATTCTGGGCTCGTCGATGGGCTCCGAACAGGACTTCGCCGCTATGCTCCAATTCGTGACCGAGAATGGCATTGTACCGGTCGTGGACGAGGTGCTTCCGCTGGCCGAAGGCGAGGCTGCTTTGCGCCGCCTGGAAGCCAGCAAACAGTTTGGTAAAGTAGTGCTAAAAATCGTCTGAAAAACAATTGGTTATGTGGTGAAATAAAGGAGCATTCCACCCCCGAAAATCATTGGTAAAACTGCTCTTTTCCGGAATGAAATCGGCGGGTTTTTGGTTATAAATGCGAGCCGTTTTTGACTTTGCTAGTAGCCCGTTTTTGCCATGAAATCAGCCGCTGAATACCTCGATTCTCACGTGTTTGAAGCCCGCCGTCCGCGTCGCGAACTGCAGCCCGTGGTGGCGTATGCCGACGCCGTGCAAGCCATTGAGCAAGCCCTGGCCGACGCCGAGAAATACAAGTACCTGCTGATGCGGGCCCTGCGCCGCCACGCCGATGACCTAAAGCCCGCGCCCGCCCAGGCGTTGCCTGCCGGCTCCTCGTTTTTCGCGCCCGAGGAGGCCCCCGTGCTGCCGATGTACCCGCAGGGCGAGCGCATGGCCGCTTAGCCAGTTTGCAGCCCATAAAAAAAGCCCCACTTCCCGATGAGGAGGTGGGGCTTTTTTGTGAGTCAACAGGTGTTCGCGTTTCGTTGCACCACCGTTCAACTGGCCTTTGGTTTAGTCTTTGGCGCAAACCCGCCGGGCCAATTCCGCGGCTAGCTCCGCTGCCTGCAGCCGCAGCTCCGGCACGGCCGTCGACTCAAAATACGCTGGGCGCCGGCTGGGTCCCAGCGTAAAGAGGGTGGTGGAAACCACGCCGTCGGCCCCGCGCAGGGCGCCGTGGGCGTCAGTTTGCAGGCCCAGGCGTAAGGAGTCGGCCGAGAGGTGGCCGGCGTCGCGCAGGCTCATCACCAACGGGTCGGCAATGCGGCCGTAGTCGAGCAGGGGGCCTGCGCAGCACACCACGTGCTGGGCCACGTGCCAGTTGCCCGGCGCATCGTGGGGCCGCACGCGCACGCGGAGCATGTTGCCGTCCGGCACGATTTCGCGCACCGTGCCCACATGCAGCTGCACCAGCCCGGCCTCGGTAAGCGCCTCGATGGCGGCCGCGTTGCCGGGCGGGCTGCGGTGGCGCGTCACGGCCCACAAGCCCGCCAAGTGCCGCAAAAAGCGCCGCTGCTCCCGCAAGGGCCAAGCCGCCCAGATGCGCCCCAGGTCGGGCCGCAGCGAGTCGAGCACCGGCCGCCAATTAATGCCTTGGGCCGCGGCCATGCGCAGGTGCCGTTTGAACACGGCGAGCACGCCCGTCACGGTGGTTTCGGCAGCTAGTTCGGGATAGAAGTTGGGGTACGTGGCCGTGGCCGGGCCGTGGGCCTGCGGCCAGCGTCCGTGCCGCGCCACCACCGTCACGGGGGCCCGGTGCCCGTCTTGCCGCAAGGCCAGCAGCACATCCACGGCCGTCAGGCCCGAGCCGATGAGCAGCACGTCCTCGTCGGGGCCAATGCGGCGCAGATTGCCGGCGGCCCAGGGGTCGGCGTGGTAGCCGGGGTGGTGCAGGTAGCGGTGGTCGGGGCCGGCCGGGGGCGGGGGCGGGAAGTTGCCCAAGGCCAGCACCACGTAGTCGCTCAGCAGCGTGGTGCCGTCGGCCAGCAGCAACGCCCGGCGGCCATCCGAGCGCAGGGGCGCCACCACGGCCGTGGTCTGGTGCCAGCGCAAGGTGCCGGGGCCGGTGGCGCGGCCGGTCAGCACCTTGGTCAGTTCTTCGTACAAGTAGCGGCCGTAGGTGGTGCGGGCCGCAAACTCCGGCACGCCGCCCTCGCTTTCGGGCTGGTAGCGCAGCCAATTGGCAAAATGCTGAGGGGCGTCGGGGTAGAGGCTCAGGGCGCCGGGGCGCACGTTGAGCAGGTATTCGGGGCGGCGGGCGGTATACGCCAGGCCGGGACCGGGCATTGCGCGCGGTTCCACCAAATGAATTTCGGCGCCGGCCAGGGCGGGCTGTTTGCGCAGCTGCAGCGCCAGCGCCGTGCCCGAAAAGCCCCCGCCCACAACGGTAATAACAGGACGGGCGGCTGGGTTCACGGCGAGTAAAAAAGGAATGCGAAGACGCAATATGCGCCCGTCGTTGATGAGCGGTTCGTTGCTAGTGGTTCTCCTGTTGCTCGTTGCTCTTTCGGAGTTGCACTCCGAAAGCCGCACTGCTGCGAAGTTTTACTTCGCTCACATATACATCGTGCCGCAGGTGGGGCTACAAGCCCCCGGCAGCAGTCTTTCGGAGTACAACTCCGAAAGAGCAGTGGGGAGCAGTGGCAGTGAAAGAGCAGCGAGTGTGAAAGAAGTTGGGCTAGCAGCGAGGTTTATTTTATTGGAAAAGAGCAGTATGCGCGGGCTACAAGTTTACGCTATAAGTACCGCCCGGGCACCAGGTAGTTCTGCACGTAGTCCTGAATGCCGTCTTCGAGGCGGGTGAAGGGCCGGTCGTAGCCAATGGCCTTCAGCTTGCTCATGTCGGCCTCGGTGAAGTACTGGTATTTATCCCGAATGTCTTCTGGCGTGTCTTTGAACTGAATGTCGGCCGTGCGCCCCAGCGCCTGGAACGTGTTCAGGGCCAGGTCTAAGAAGGTGCGGGCCTGGCCGCTGCCCAGGTTGTAAATGCCCGAATCTTTGCGGTGGTTCAGCATGAAGAAGCACACCTCCACCACGTCCTTCACGTACACGAAGTCGCGCATCTGGCCGCCATCGGTGTAGTCGGGGTTGTGCGACTTAAACAGCATCATCGACCCGTTTTGCTGAATCTGCTGGAAGGCGTGGAATATCACCGACGCCATGCGGCCCTTGTGGTATTCATTAGGGCCGTACACGTTGAAAAACTTCAGGCCGGCCCAGAAATACGGCTTTTCCGGCTGCGCCAACGCCCAGTTGTCGAAGTCGTTCTTGGAGTCGCCGTACGGATTTAGCGGGCGGTACAGAGGGAACAGGGCCTCGTCGGTGTCGGTGTAGCCCAGGGTGCCGTCGCCGTAGGTGGCGGCCGAGGAAGCGTACACCAGCGGGATGTTGTAGCGCACGCAGGCCTGCCACATCTGCTTGGAGTAGTTCAGGTTGAGCAGGTCGAACACGGCCGGGTCCATCTCGGTGGTATCGGTGCGGGCGCCGAGGTGGAAGATGAATTCAACCTGCTCATTGTTAGCGTCGAGCCACTCAAAGAAGGTCTCGCGGTCCACGTACTCGCGTAGCTTTTTGCCCGTGATGTTGGGCAGCTTTTTTTCAACCGAAAAATTATCGACCACCACCACATCGTTGAAATTGGCGGCGTTGAGGCGGGAAACTAGGCAGCTGGCAATGAAGCCGGCTGCGCCGGTGACTACTATCATGGGGGCGGGTTTGGAGACGGGCAAAGGTAAACCGTAGCGCCAACTGGCACGAGTACCGCGAATTTCCAATTCGCCCCCGCGCCACCGGTAAGTGACAAGCGGCGCAATCGGGGCGAATTGAAAATTCGCGGTACTCGTGCTGACGGGGCGCCCTGCAAATTCGCGATAGCCGGGCGGCCTACCTTTGCGCCATGCGTTTTCAGTTTCTGCTTTTACCGCTCGCGCTACTGCTGGGTTGCCAGTCCGAGCCCTCCCAAACGGCCCCCACCGCCGTGCGCGACGGCCTGGGCCGCGAATTGCGCCTGCCCGCGCAGCCGCGGCGCGTGCTGGCCCTGGCCCCGAGCATGACCGAAATGTTGTACGCCGTGGCCGACACCGCCACCATCGTGGCCCGCTGCCCCCAGGACAACTTTCCCGCCGCCGTTACCCGCAAACCCGTCGTCAACAACTACCCGCTCGACTTCGAAAAGCTGCTGCTGCTAAAGCCCGATGTCGTGTTCACCGTCGAAGGCATCACGTCCGTCGACGACGCCAAGCGCCTGCAGGAACTGGGCGTGCCCGTGTACTACATGCGTTTTCGGCGGGTTGAGGACGTCTTCACCGGCATGGAAGAAATGGGCCGCCTACTGGGCCGCCAGCCCCAAGCCCACCGCGTGGCCGACTCGCTGCGGCGGGAGCTGAAAGCCCTGGTTGGCGCGCCCTTTCAAAACGCCCAGCGGCCCACTGTGCTGGCCATCACCTGGCAAGACCCTATTTATTGCTACGGCCAAAACACGCTGTTTACCGACGAAATTAGCCTTGCCGGTGGCCAAAATGCCGTTACCGAAACTTTTCCGCAACCCTACCCGGCCCTTACCCGCGAGTACATCCTGAAGCTGAACCCGGAAGTGCTGCTCGGCGGCAGCTTTGAGAAGCTGGACAGCACCTTTTTTAAACGCTACCCGGAGCTGAAGCGCATTCGTGCCTACCAAAACCGCCGCGTGTACGCCATCACCGGCAACCTCATGGAGCGGCCCGGCCCGCGCGTAGTGGAGTCGGTACGCGAGCTAAAAACGCTGTTGAACAACCAAATACCCAAAATCGTCATGTCGAGCGCAGCCGAGACATCTCGCTCGGTGCAGTAATCAATTGATTAGAGAAAGCACGCGAGATGTCTCGG
>NZ_DASVSI010000025.1:0-159674 GCF_036388155.1 Hymenobacter sp.
CTACGCGCCCGGCCCACTTACCACCACCACCCTCTTCCGCCGCCGGGCGAGCGCGGGCAGCGCCTGCGCCCCGGTCTTTTCCAACGTGGTCAGAATTGCCGTAACCCCCGCCCTGACCGCCGGCACCATTGCCGCCGACCAGCTACTACTATGCCTGGGTGCAACTCCTGCCCCTCTTACCATCACGGCGGGCCCCAGCGGCGGCACGGGCAGCTACAACTACCAATGGGAATCATCGGGCAATAACGCAAACTGGACAATCGCCCCCGGCGCCGCCACTGGGACCACGTACCAGCCCGGCCCGCTCACGGGCGATACCTACTACCGCCTCCGAGTGACTTCGGGAACTTGCGAACCCGTGTACTCGCCCTCCGTTGCGCTGACGGTGCGGCTAACGCTGAACCCGGGTAGCATTGCAGCCGACCGGGACATCTGCGCGGGCACTGCGCCGGCACCACTGACCAGCACCGCCGAGGCCAGCGGCGGCACGGGCACGCCGGTTTACCAGTGGGAGCTCTCCACCGACAACGGCGCCACCTGGGCCGCCGTACCCGGCGCCACCGCCGCCACGCTCGCGCCCGGCCCGCTCACGACCACCACCCTCTTCCGCCGCCAAGTGACTTCGGGCACTGGCACTTGTTCAACCGGGATTTCCAACGTGGTGACGGTGCGGGTGCAGCCCGTCCTGACGCCCGCCGTAACGCTAGCAGTTCCGCCCGTGCAGTGCCCCGGCACAGCCCTGACGTTCACGGCCGTGGCAACCAACGCGGGCGCTGTGCCGGTTTTCCAATGGTTTGTTAACAACGCGGCCGTGGCCAGCGGGCCCACGTTCACCAGCAGCACGCTGGTTACCGGCGACGTAGTGCGGGTTGAGGTGACGACCGCGGCGGGGCTGTGCAGCACGGGCCCGGCCGTGGCCACGGTCACGGTGACGCGCACGCCGACGCCCCTGCCCACGCTCACCATCAATGCGCAGCCGGATGGGCCGGTTTGTCTGGGTGCACCGATTACCTTCACCCTTATAAGCGTGACCGACGGCGGCCCGGCCCCCCAATACCAGTGGCAGGTGAACGGCAGCGACGTGGCCGGTGCCACGGGCTCAACCTTCACCAGCTCGACACTGCGCGAAGGCCAAACCGTAACGCTGCGCCTGATTTCGACCAACGCCTGTGGGCAGCCCGTCACGGCGGTTTCCAACGGCATCCCGGTGCGCATCCAGCCGCCGGTTGACGTGGACGCCGGCCCCGACCGGGAGATTCTGGCGGGCACGTCCATCACGCTGGAAGGCCGCGCCGATGGCAACTACCCCGTGACGTGGACGCCGCAAGCGGGCCTGTCGTTCTCCGCCAACGACCCGCTGCGGCCCGTGGCCTCGCCCACCGTGACCACGACCTACACCATCTCGGCCGGCTCGGGTGGCTGCGCCGACTCCGACCAGGTGACCATTACGGTGCGCCCGGCCATTCGGATTCCCAACGCCTTCACGCCCAACAACGACGGCCGCGACGACACCTGGCAGATTGAGTTCATCGAGCAATTCCCGGACAATACCGTGAACGTGTTCAACCGCTGGGGCAACAAGGTTTTCTCGGCCAACAACTACAGCCGGGCCAACGAGTGGCGCGGCGACATCAACGGCCAGCCCGCGCCGGTGGGCACCTATTACTACGTGGTCGTGACGAAGGGCCCGCTGGGCAAGTCTTACAGCGGCTCGATTACGGTTTTGTATTAACAGCACGTCCGGCGGCGCGCACTGCCGCCGGACCATCTTCTTCTTTGATAAACAGACACCGAGGCCATTACTGTTATGAAAAGAGCTCTAACTCTGCTGCTGCTCCCGCTGCTAGTGGCCACCGTACCGGCCTTGGCCCAACAGCAGGCGCAGTACAGCCAGTACATGAACAACAATTACATCCTGAACCCCGGCACCACGGGCGTGGAGGATTACATCGACGTCAAGTTCAGCTACCGCACCCAGTGGACGGGCCTGGAGGGCGCGCCCAAAACCTACTACGCCAGCATCAACTCCTCGCTGGGCAAGTGGCGCAGCACGCCCAAGCGCACCATTCGGGACCGGCGGCGCCCGTTCCATGCCATCGGCGGCCTGGTGTACAATGACGTAACCGGGCCCACGAGCCGCACGGGGGCCTACCTTTCCTACGCCTACAACATGGTGCTGACGCCCGACCTCCGGGTGGCGCTGGGCGTGTCGGCGGGCATGCAGCAGTTTGCCGTCGATGGGCAGCAGCTGCGATTTTTCGACCCCACGACCCGCGCGGCCAGCGCGGCTTCGCGGGTGCTGGATGGGTCGGTGGGCTTGTGGGTGTACACCTCCAATTTCTACGTGGGCCTGTCGGGCGCGCAGCTGCTGGGCAACAAGCTCAATTTCTCCTACGGCCCCAATCAGATGGGCGAAGGCGCGCCCGGCAACACGCTGAAGCGGCACTACTTCGCCACGGCGGGCGTGCGAGTGCCCATCAATGATGAGTGGTCGCTGGTGCCGTCGGTGCTGGTGAAGGCCGTGAACCCGGCCCCGCTCTCGCTCGACCTCAACGCCAAGCTCAAGTACCAGGACCTGCTGTGGGCCGGCGTGTCGTGGCGCGCCTTCGACTCGGCCGTGGCGATGGTGGGCCTGAGCTACGAGCAATTCACGCTGGGCTATTCCTACGATGCGGGCCTTTCCGACCTGGCCGAGTACCACGGTGGCAGCCACGAGGTACTGGTAGGGCTACGGCTCAAGAAGAAAGCCCAAGTAGTGTGCACCAACCGGTTTTGGTAGGGAGCAGCTCACTGCGTGAGCAGCTGGTGATTTCCGACTACTTGCAGCGGTTTTTGGAGGCGATGTACGGTTCCGGTCCGACGCCTTAAGCGTCCGACCGGTTGTCGGGGGCCCGAGACAACCGAACGATTTCGTCCGACCAACGACCGGTCGGACGCCTAAGGCGTCGGACCGGAACCCGTACACCAACGTTGCAAACGCTCTGGAACACAAGCTCAACAGGACGTTCTTTTTCTTTGATTGGTCAGACTATCTCGCTTGCAACGTCAGGGGCGGCAGCTTGCGCAGAGCCGCAACGTTGCTTACAGCCCTTCCTGCTGAGTATAGCAGCCAAAACCCCACTACTCCCATTACGACGAGGCGGGCCAACTGAGGCAAACCCGGGCGGCCCGCTTGGCCTGCCACACGATGAACAGCCAGAACCACCACCGGCGCAAACAAGACGCTGGCGTAGCGCTCAGCGTCGTGCAGACCGGCGGCGCTGCGGGTGAAGGTGGTGGAAATAATCAGCAGCAGGACAAATACGACCGTCGAAGTCCACAAAACGCGCAGGAAGCGAGTGGCGCTGGGCAGCTCGTTGCCACTGGGGCTTTCTGCTACGGGTCCCCGAGGCCGCTGCGGCCACAGCAGCATCAGGATTCCCACCAACGCCAGGGCCCAGAGCAGTGACAACTCGGGGCGCCATGCGGCCTTCACGGGCAGCAGCCAGCGACTCAACACAAACCCGTAGTCGGCGGCGGAGCTGAAAAACTGCGGCCAGCCGCGGTTGAGCTTGTACACGCTGGGGGCCGCCAGCAGCAACGCGTAGTAATGCCAGGCCAGCCCGCCCAGCACCGTGAGGGCAAAATGCCCGGTCAGCGGCGCCCATTGCTTCGGCTGCTTTCGGGTTTCCAGCAAAAGCCCCGCCCCCACCCCAGCCAGCAGAAAAAAACCAGCCGTGCGCTGCAGCGGCAGCAGAAAGCCAAGCCCGGCAGCCAACGCAAACCACCCACCCTGCCGGGTGCGCCACCACTGAAACAACGCCCCGGCGTACCCCGCAAAAAGGGCCAGAAACGCCACTTCACCCCACACAAACTTGCTCACCACCAGCCACGGCGTGCTGAGCGCCACAGCCCAGGGCAGCACCGCCGCCCCGGGGCCGGGCAGCAGCCAGCGGCCCAAGCGGCTCCAGGCAACCAGGCTGGCCACCAAGCACGCCCCGTGCAGCACGCGCACACCGCTTGGGCTACCCATCAGCGCTACCAGCGCAGGGTACAGGGGCGGCCAGTAGCGGTAGGCCGAGCCGTCGGGGTTCAGCAGGCGGCCGGCTTCGCGCAAGGTACCGGCCGCGTGGAGGTAAAAGCCCGAGTCGGAAGTGCCGGCCAGGCCGGGCGCAGTAGCGGCGGCAAACAGGGCCAGCTGCACCAACGCCGCCAGCCCCACCGACCACGCAAACCACCGCGCCCCGGGCGCCGACTCCGCTCCTTCTGCCACGGCCTAGCCGATGGTGGCCGTGGGCACAATCTTCTTCACCAAGCCCTGCAACACCTTGCCGGGCCCGCACTCCACAAATTCGGTCGCGCCGTCGGCCGCCATGGCCTGCACGGCCTGGGTCCAACGCACGGGCGCGGTGAGTTGGGCCAGCAGGTTGGCTTTGATTTCGTCGGCGCTGGTGTGGGGCAGCGCGTCCACGTTTTGGTACACGGGGCAGCGGGCTTCGCCGAAGGTGGTTTTCTCGATGGCTTCGGCCAGGGCGGCGGCGGCGCTCTGCATGAGGGGCGAGTGGAAAGCCCCGCCAACTGGCAGCGGCAAGGCACGCTTGGCACCTGCGGCTTTCAGGGCTTCGCAAGCTTTGGTCACGCCTTCGGCCGAGCCGGAAATGACCAGCTGGCCGGGGCAGTTGTAGTTGGCGGCCACCACCACGTCGCCCGCCGCGGTGATTTCCTGGCAGATGCGCTCCACCGTGGCGTCGTCAAGGCCCAAAATGGCGGCCATGGTGCCGGGCTGCTCCTCGCAGGCGGCTTGCATGGCCTGGGCGCGGCGGGACACCAGCGGCAGGGCGTCCTCAAAACGCAGCACGCCGGCCGCCACCAGCGCCGAGAATTCGCCCAGCGAGTGGCCGGCCGTCATGGCAGGCTGCAGCTCGGGGCGGGCAATGAACTGAGCCACCGAATGCACAAAAATGGCCGGCTGGGTCACGTCGGTGCGGCGCAGGTCTTCGTCCGAGCCCGTGAACATGATGTCGGTCAGGCTGAAGCCCAGAATGTCGTTGGCTTGGGTGAGCAGCGCGCGGGCGTCCATGTTTTGGTCGAACAGCTCGCGGGCCATGCCAGGAAACTGGCTGCCTTGGCCGGGGAAGATGATGGCGGTTTTAACCACAGGAAAAAGATTGAGTGGATTGGTATAATGGAAGGCGAAAGTAAGCCAACAATTATTTCAGGGGAAGCCGACTCTTGTAGATGGTCGTTTTTGCCGTTGGTAGTCGGCTTCCAAACATGGAAGCTGTTTAGAAACTGTCATCCTGAGCACCGCGAAGGACCTTTTTACCTCTCAACGGACTGTTCTGACTTGAGAAGGTCCTTCGCTGCGCTCAGGATGACGGTCAAATGGTAAAAGCCACCGACTTTCTAAACAGCTTCATTACCAATCACGTGAAGGCTGTCATGCCGAGCGCAGCCGAGGCATCTCGCTGGGGTAGTAACTCAATCGAGTAGCCGAAGCAAGCAAGATGCCTCGGCTGCGCTCGGCATGACAGCGTGGAATTGTACATGTGAATTATAAACACCTCACAAAAAGAGCGGCTTGATGGGCAGAGTACATATACCCTACTCACCAAGCCGCTCTACGAAGCTTTAGTCTCCGCTAGCGGATGATTTCGACCCAGCCTTTGTAGGTGCGCTTGGTATTGGCGAAATCGGCAAACTCGACCTCGGCCAAATAGTAGTAGATGCCGCCGACTGGTTTGCCTGCGTTGGCGCTACTGCTTTCGCCGGTGGCGCCCACGCCGTTCCAGTTGATGAGGATGCGGTCGGCGGAGGTGGTGGTGTTTTCGAAGACTTTCACGCCCCAACGGTTAAATGCCTGGAAATGGATGCGCCGAACCGGGCTGCTGTTCTTCGGCCGGAACACGTCGTTCTGCGCATCCCCGTTTGGCGTAAAGATGTTGGGCAAGCGGAAGAACAGGCAGTTGTCCTGGCAGGCCACGTTGCTCGTGTCGCTCACCGCGCCGCTGGCAGCCACGGCCTGCACGGCATAGCAGCCGCCCGAGAACTCCAGGCCGCTGTGCACGTAGCTCGGCTGCGTGGTGGTGGCCAGCAGCGCGAACGGACCCGTAAGCGCGGGGCGGTAATAAAGGCGGTAGCTGGCAATGGTGGCGTCGCAGCCCGTGGGCAGGTTGCTCAGCGTCCAGCTCAAGCGGTTGGTGTAGGTGTCGCCGGGCTTGGGAAACTCCGGTTGATTGGCCAGCTCCTCGCAGTCTGTTGGGGCCAGGGTGAGTACCGGGGTGCACGGCGGCGGAATGAGCGCGGCGCATTGTTCCTGGCTCTTGTTCAGGAGCTGGTCGAGGTAGCGAATACCCGGATACAAGCCATTAGTTTGCACATAGTAGCAGTAGGTTTCCCCTTTCACCAGCGTGGGGTCGCGGTCTACGTAGCTGCCGCCCGTGGCCGTGGTGGGCGCCGTGCCCACCTGCACAAACGCGCTGCCCGGCGCATTGCCCCGCCGGAAAATGGTCACCGGGCGGGTGGCGTTGTCCCAGGGCACGTTGTAGGTCCAACTCACGGTCATGGTGGTGCCCAGGTTGGTGGGCACCGTGGTGATGCGCACACTGCTGGCCGTGGGCGACGTTTCCACCACGGGCGGGCCGGTGGCTAACGTGCGCACAAACTCCAGCTTGTAGGTGTACTGCCGGTCCTGCGTGTTGAGGTTGGTGTCGACCAGAGTGGTGTCGGTGAGGGTGGTAATGGTTCGCACGGGCACGAAAGTGGTGGGCGCCAGGCCCTCGCCGCGCGTCAGCACATAAGAGGGCGTCCCGTCGAACGTCAGCCCGACCACCGGCCGGGGCTGGGTCCAGCGCACGAAGACGCGGCCGGTGGTGGTACTGGTCGTTTCCACGTCCACGTTGGTAAGCTGCGCCGAGCGGCCGCCAAACGTTGCGCACGCCTCCGCCGACGCAATGCTGGCCCCGAAAGCAGGCCCCGGAAACTCCGCGTAGATGCGGTAGCAGTAGGTTTTTCCCCGCTCAAACCCTTGGTTGGCACCGCCCGTTGAGGGGTTGTTATCGATATAGGAAGTGGCGGTGGCCGGCACCGTGGCAATGCGCACGTAGCCCGACGAAGCCGGAATACCGGTTACGCAAGGCCCGGGGTCGGGTCCGGTACCTTCCTTGCGGTAGATGTGAATGCGCGTCGCGTTAGCGCATATGTAAGGGTTCCAGTTGAGCGTTACCCGGTTGAGGCCAGTGATGGCCTCGGGCACGGCCCGCAGGTTTTGCGGCGGCGGGCCCACCACCGTGATGCGCCAGGTTTTCTCGTCAATCAGCGGTTGGTTGCTGGGCGTAATCGGCGTGGGCGTGTCTTGGGCTTTGAACACGACCAGGTAAGGCAAGCGGGCCACGTCGTTGCACTGCGTTTGCCACCTGAAAGTGCCTTGGGCTTGCGGCGGGCCGGCGGTGGTTTGCTGGAAAGTGGCCGGCGGGATGATGCCCGAGTACGCAAACAAGGCCACCGGCGTCTGCGGGGTGCTGGTGGGCGACACCCCGTCGACGGCCGTCACGGTGCCGGTCACGACTTCGCCGGCAATCACGCAAATGTCCTCCGGAATGGTGATGGTGGGCCGCAAGTTGTTGCTAGCCACCACCACTATCTGCATGTCCCGGATGACCGACCCAATGAGGCTGGCGCCGCCCGATGCCGCGCGCCGGTACTCCCGAATAATCATGGCCACGTTGTAGATGCCCGCCCTGCCCGGCGCGTTCCAGGTAATCTGGCCCGTGTTGCGGTCCTGCACGAAAATGGCCGCGTCATTCACCCTCCCCGGCGGTACCCCGGTGTAGGCCACTTGCAGCGGATTGGGCCCGATGCTGGGGTCGTTAGGATACCGAAAACCGGGCACCACGACCGGCAAGGGAGTGTTGGTGCCCGTCTCACCGGGGCAAGGCGGCCCCAGAATGTCATCAGCCAGCAGGTCCACTTTTTGGCTGGGTTGCAGCTCGAATGTCAGCGAGTCACCGTCGGCGTCGAAAGCGGCGGGGTTATGCAGAAACACTTGGCCCACCCCGGCTTTGTCGATGGCCGGCGCCCTGAGCACCGGCGACCGGTTGCCATTGAGCGTCGGCCCGAGCACCACCGTCGTAGCAATGTAAAACGACTGGTTCAACGAATTGTCCATGTTCACCACCCCTTGGTTGCGGTTCTCACCGGTGAAGCGCACGGTGAACGTTCCGACGCTGGGGTAGGTGTGCTCGAAGTAATAGATATTGAGGGCGGTGTCGTTGTTACCCGGTATGGGCAGGGGCGCCGGGGTGGAGCGGGGCACGGGGGTGCAAGTGGCCGTGCCATCGCCAAAAAAAATGGTGACTGAGGGCTGCGTCACCACCAGGTTTGGTGGAATGCCAATGATGTCGGTATAGAGCACCATCTTGAAGAACACCCGGCGCGAACCTGGCAGGGCGCCCACGGTGGTATCGCCCTTGGCCGTGATTTCACCGGCCCGAATGTGGGAAGCCCACACAGCCGTGGGCCGCCACGCCAGCCCGGTAGCAAGGGCCACCAGCAGCAGCGCTACCCGCATCCACGCTGACCCTTGAAGTGAGAAAGATTTATTCATGCTGACGGGTGTGACAGAAGGGGAATAACAGAAGGTACAGACCGGCATCGAAGCCGAAAGGTGGCACCTTTTTGAGAAAAAATCAGCGTCGCAAGCCTCGCGGGTGCCGACGGCCAAATGATAAGTAATTCGCTTCGAGCAACTACCCCGCATTGCGTTGGTCCAGCGGCGGGCAGTTTCGATAATGGTAACCAAAAAAGCCGCCCCCGGTTGGGGCGGCTTTTTATTCAAAGCGCGTGGCGTTACCTGACGATTTCGACCCAGCCTTTGTAGGTGCGCTTGGTATTGGCGAAGTCGGCAAATTCCACCTCGGCCAAATAGTAGTAAATCCCGTCTACCACTTTCCGGCCGGCATTGGCTTCCTTCACTGGCCCGCCACCGTCCCAGTTGATGAGGATGCGGTCGGCGGCGGCGGTGGTGTTTTCGAAGACCTTCACGCCCCAGCGGTTAAACGCTTGGAAATGGATGCGCCGCACCGGGCTGCTGTTCTTCGGCCGGAACACGTCGTTGATGCCGTCGCCCGTGGGCGTGAAGATGTTCGGCAGCTTAAAGAATACGCAGTTGTCTTGGCAGGCCACGTTGCTCGTGTCGCTCACCGCGCCGCTGGGCGCCACGGCTTGCACGGCGTAGCAGCCGCCCGAGAACTCCAGGTCGTTGTGCACATAGCTCGGCTGCGCGGTGGTGCCAATGAGCGTGAACGCGCCGTTAGGCCCGGGCCGGTAGAACACGTTGTAGCTGGCAATGGTGGCGTCGCAGCCCGTGGGCAGGTTGCTCAGCGTCCACCGCAGGCGGTTGGAGTAGCGCTGGTTCAGCGTTGGGAATTCCTGCAGCGAAGCCAGGCTGTCGCAGTTGGTGGTTTGCAAGGTGAGCACCGGCGTGCACGGCGGGCTGGTGAGCACCAGGCAGCGCACCTGGCTGCGGTTTAGCAGGGAGCTGAGGTAGGCGATGCCGGGGTATTGCCCGTCCGTCTGCACGTAGTAGCAATACGTCTCGCCTTTGCGCAGGGCCGGGTCGTTGTCGGTGTAGGTGCCGCCGGTGGCCGTGGTCGGGGCCGTGTTCAGCCGGGTGAAGGGCCCGGTGTTGCCCGTGCGCCGGAAAATGGTCACCGGGCGCGAGGCATTGTCCCAGGGCACGTTGTAGGTCCAGCTCACCGTGACGGCGGTGGCCGCCGCATTGGCCGGCACCGCCGCTACCCGCACGCTGCTGGCCGTGGGCACTGCCTCCCGAATGGGGGCCCGGTTGTCGCCCGGCGGGAAGGTGCGCACAAACTCCAGCCGGTAGGTGTACTGCCGCTCCTCGGTGTTGATGTTGGTGTCGGTGTAGCAGGTATCGGCCAGCGTGGTGATGGTGGCGATGGTGGTGAACGTGGCCGGCGTGAGGCCTTCGCCGCGCGAGAGCACGTAGCTCGGCGTTCCTTCCAAGGTGCCCGTGGCGGCCCGGGGCCGGGTCCAGCACACCCCAATCTGGCCGTTGGTGACGCCCGTGTTTTCCACGTCCACTTTCACCAAGCGGGTGGGAGCGCCGGGGAAGGGCGCGCACACCTCGGCCGACGCAATGCTGGCCCCGAACGCAGGCCCCGGAAACTCCGCGTAGATGCGGTAGCAGTAGGTTTGGCCCCGGTCGAGGCCCAGCACGGTGCCGTTGGCGCTCACGTTGGTATCGGTGAACGAGGTTGCCGTGGCCGGCACCGAGGCAATGCGCGTATAGCCCGCGTTGTCCGGAATGCCGGTCACGCAGGGGCCCGGCACAAAACCCGACGGGTTAATCTTCCGGTAGATGTGAATGCGCGACGCATTGGCGCACTGGTAGGTGTTCCAATTCAGCTCGACCCGGTTGGGGTCGGTACCCGTGCCCACCAGGGGGTTGGCCCGCAGGTTTTGCGGAGCGGGACCCACCACCGTGATGCGCCAGGTTTTCTCGTCAATCAGCGGCGGGTTGCTGGGCGTAACCGGCGTGGGCGTGTCCTGGGCTTTGAACACCACTGTGTAAGGCTCCTGGGCCACGTTGTTGCACTGCGTTTGCCACGTGAAAGTGCCTTGGGCTTGCGGCGGCCCTTTCACGGTCTGCCGGAAAATGGCCGGCGGAATGATGCCCGAGTAAGCAAACAAGTCGATGGGCGTCTGCACCGTGTTGGGCCCCGTGCCGTCCACGGCCGTCACGGTGCCGGTCACGACTTCGCCGGCAATCACGCAAATGTCCTGCGGGATGGTGATGGTGGGCCGCACGTTGGCCGTGGCCACCACCACTATCTGCATGTCCCGAATCACGATACCGATTTTGCGTAATCCCGCCGGCGTCCGGCGGTACTCGTTTATTATCATGGCCACGTTGTAGGAGCCCGCCGCGATGGGCGCGTTCCACGTAATCTGGCCCGTGATGGAGTCTTGCACGAAAATAGCCGGTGCCCCGGGCACGCCCGCCGGAACCCCATTATAGGCCACCTGCACCGGTGGGTTGGCAGGTCCGGTAATGCTCGGGTCGTTGGGATAGCGAAAGTTGGTAACCGTTTGGGGCAGGGGCCGATTGTTGCCCGTGCCGGCGCCAGTACCCGTGCACGGAGCACCGCCTACGGTGCCGGAAATGCCGGCGGGTACCTGCTGGCTAGTGCGCAGGTAAAACCGCAATACGTCGCCGTCGGCATCAAAAGCGGCGGGGTTATGCAAAAATACTTGGCCCACCCCGGCCTTGTCGATGGCGGGAGCGGTGAGCACGGGCGACCGATTGACGCCCAATACCGGGTCGAGCCGGAAGGTGGTGCTGATATAGAACGTTTGGTCTAGCGGCCGGTCAATGTTCAACGACACGTTGCGGTTTTCGCCGATGTAGCTAACCGTGAAAGTGCCCGCGCTGGGGTAGGTGTGTTCAAAATAATAAATGTTGACGCTGGTGTCGGTGTTGCCAGGAATGGGCCGCCGACCACCAAAACGGTCAACGCCATCGATACAGCTGGAAACACCGTCGCCGAAAAAAACGGTGGCTTTGTCCGCCGGCACGCTGGAGGTGTTGTCGGTATACAGGATTAGCTTAAAAAACATCCGACGCGAGCCAATCGGTGCATTACGCGTGGTGTCGGGCTTCGCCTGAATGTCGCCGGCGCGGATGTGCGTGGCCCACGCGGCAGTGGGCCGCACCGCTAAGCCGAGGCCAATCACACACAGGAGCAACGCCCCCCGCACCCACGCTTTGACCCGAAGTGGAAAAATCTGTATCATACCAACGTGCTGATGACGAAAAGAATAAACGACAAAGTAGCCGTTTTATTGTAGTGGGGAGAAAGCCGTCAAAATTCCAACATTCGACAGCTACTGTGAGTTATGAACACACCGCGCCCGTGCGTGTAAACGATGCCGGCGCTGGATAGATTCACCACGGCGTGGCAATGTTTTTTTGGGGCCTTCCCACAGGCAAGAATCAGGCCGGTACGTTGCCCGGTTAGCGGGTGGGGGCTACCTTTGAGCACGATAAACTTACTTCTTCACTTCCCCAGTTTGGCTACTTTATGAGTTGGATAACAAAAACTTTAACCAGCAGTATCGGCCGGAAGATAATCATGTCGCTTACGGGCCTGTTTCTGTGCACGTTCCTGGTGGTTCACTTGGTGGGCAACCTGCAGCTGTTCAAGCACGACGGAGGCGCCGCTTTCAACACTTACTCGCACTTCATGGGCACCAACCCCATCATCCGCACCATCGAGTGGGGCTTGGTGCTGGGTTTTGGCTTTCACATTTACGAAGCTTTTGCCCTGACGCGCCGCAACAAGGCCGCCCGCGGCCACGGTTACGCGCAGTGGAAAGCCGAGCAAAACAGTGAGTGGACGTCGCGCAACATGGGCATCTTGGGCACCATCATCCTGATTTTCCTGATTGTGCACCTCTACAACTTCTTCTGGCGTGCCCGCTTCGCCGGCGACCTTCCCAAGATGGGCGGCGCCGACATCGAGACGCGCGACTACGACAACCTGTACCTGGCCGTGGTGTCGTCGTTCCACATCTGGTGGTACGTGCTGCTGTACGTGGCCGCTCAGATTAGCCTCGGCTACCACTTGTGGCACGGCTTCCGCTCGGGCTTCCAAACCCTGGGCCTGAACCACCGCAAGTACATGCCGCTGATTAAGTACTCCGGCTACGTGTTTGCCGTGGTGGTATCGGCGGGCTTTGCTTCCATGCCGCTGTATTTTTTCTTGTTCACCAACGAGCAAGGCGAACTAGCGGCCAATGCGCCGGCGTTGCTGCAAAGCGTGGCCGCCGCTTTTTAAGGCAGCAGTGACCCGTAAAATGGCAACTTGGTCGTAACACCTGGCCGGTTCAGCTGTTTACCTACTGTATTATTCCTCAGTCACTCCATCACTCAGTCGCTCTATGCTGTTGGATTCCAAGATTCCCGAAGGCCCCCTCGCCGAAAAGTGGGAGAAGCACAAGTTCAACGTTAAGCTCGTGAACCCCGCCAACAAGCGGAAGTACGACGTGATTGTGGTCGGCACGGGCTTGGCCGGTGCTTCGGCCGCCGCCTCGCTCGCCGAGCTGGGCTACAACGTGAAGGCTTTTACCTACCACGACTCGCCCCGTCGCGCGCACTCCATCGCGGCGCAGGGCGGAATCAACGCGGCTAAAAACTACCAGAACGACGGCGACTCCGTGTTCCGCTTGTTCTACGACACCATCAAGGGCGGCGACTACCGCGCCCGCGAAGCCAACGTGTACCGCCTGGCCCAGGTGTCGGTCAACATCATCGACCAGTGCGTGGCCCAGGGCGTGCCCTTTGCCCGCGAATACGGCGGCTTGCTGGCCAACCGTTCGTTCGGTGGCGCCCAGGTAAGCCGCACGTTCTACGCCCGCGGCCAGACCGGACAGCAGTTGCTCTTGGGCGCCTACTCGGCCCTGAGCCGGCAGGTAGCTTACGGCAAGGTAAAGCTCTACACCCGGTCGGAAATGCTCGACTTGGTGGTGGTAGATGGCCAGGCCCGCGGCATCGTGACCCGTCACCTGATTACGGGGGAAGTGGAAACGCACGCGGCCCACGCCGTGGTGCTGGCCACGGGCGGCTACGGCAACGTGTTCTACCTGAGCACCAACGCCAAATACTGCAACACCACGGCTGCATGGCGCGCCCATAAGAAGGGCGCCTTCTTCGCCAACCCCTGCTTCACCCAGATTCACCCCACCTGCATTCCGGTGAGCGGCGACTACCAGTCGAAGCTCACGCTGATGTCGGAGTCGCTCCGCAACGACGGCCGCGTGTGGGTACCCGCCACGGTTGAGATTGCCGAGCGCCTGCGCAAAGGCGAAATCAAGGCTACGGACATCAAAGAAGAGGACCGCGACTATTTCCTCGAGCGCAAGTACCCCGCCTTCGGCAACCTGGTGCCGCGCGACGTGGCCTCGCGCAACGCCAAGCAGATGTGCGACGAAGGCCGGGGCGTGGGCAGCAGCGGCTTGGCCGTGTACCTCGACTTTGCCGACGTTATCAAACGCACGGGTGCCGAGGCGGTGAGCCAGAAGTACGGCAACCTGTTTGCCATGTACGAGAAAATCACCGACGAAGACCCCTACAAACTGCCGATGCGCATTTACCCGGCGGTGCACTACACCATGGGCGGCCTGTGGGTTGACTACAACCTGCAAACCACCATCCCGGGCCTGTACGCCACCGGCGAGTGCAACTTCTCGGACCACGGCGCCAACCGCCTCGGAGCCTCGGCCCTGATGCAAGGCCTTGCCGACGGCTATTTCGTGATTCCGTACACCATTGGCGACTACCTAGCCAACACGGCGCCCAAGCCAGTTGATGCCAACCACCCCGCTTTCGCCGAAGCCAAAGCGTTTGTGCAGGCCCGTACCGAGCGCTTGCTCAGCATCAACGGCACGCGCACACCGGGCCAGTTCCACCGCGCCTTGGGCCTCCTCATGTGGGAGTACTGCGGCATGGCCCGCACCGCCGAAGGCCTCACCCACGCCAAAGCTGAGATTCGCAAGCTGCGGAACGAGTTCTGGACGGATGTGAAAATCACCGGCACCGGCGAAGAAATGAACCAGGCACTGGAAAGCGCCGGTCGCGTGGCCGACTTCCTGGAGCTGGGCGAACTGATGGTGGACGACGCCCTGAACCGCAACGAAAGCTGCGGCGGCCACTTCCGCGAAGAGTATCAGACCCCCGAAGGTGAAGCCCTGCGGGACGACGAAAACTTCGCCTACGTAGCGGCCTGGGAATACCAAGGCGAGAACCAGCCAGAGAAACTCAACAAGGAAGAATTAGCGTTTGAAAACGTGAAGCTGACCCAGCGCAGCTACAAATAATTAACTAATAATTATGAATTAGGAATTGAGAATTGAGTTTTGGTGGTGCTTCACGGCTTGCTAGTTCTTAATTCTTAATTCCTAATTATTAATTCCAACATATGGCCGGCTCCAATCCCAACGCCAAACCGATGAACCTCACCCTGAAAGTGTGGCGGCAACCCAACCGCAACACCGAAGGGCAAATTGTGGAGTATAAAGTGAAGGACATTTCGCCCGAGATGTCTTTCCTGGAAATGCTTGACGTGCTGAACGAAGACCTGTTGCACACCGGCCAAGACCCTGTGGCGTTCGACCACGACTGCCGCGAAGGCATTTGCGGTTCGTGCGACTTGTTCATCAACGGCCGCAGCCACGGCCCCGAGAAGGGTACGACGACCTGCCAGTTGCACATGCGCAAGTTTTCGGACGGTGACACCATCACCATCGAGCCCTGGCGCGCCAACGCTTTCCCCGTAAACAAAGACCTGAGCGTGGACCGCTCGGCGTTCGACCGCATCATTCAGGCGGGGGGTTACATAAGCGTGAACACCGGCGGTGCCCCTGACGGCAACGAAATCCCAATTCCGAAGGAAATTGCCGACCGGGCGTTTGAAGCAGCTACTTGCATTTCGTGCGGTGCTTGCGTAGCGGCGTGCAAGAATGCCTCGGCCATGCTGTTTGTGTCGGCCAAGGTGTCGCAATTGGCGCTGCTGCCCCAGGGCCACGCTGAGCGCAAAACCCGCGTGGAAAACATGGTGGCGCAGATGGACAAGGAAGGCTTCGGCGCTTGCTCGAACATCGGGTCTTGCGCAGCGGAGTGCCCGGTGGGCATTTCGTTGGAAAACATAGCCATTCTCAACCGCGAATACATCGCGGCCAAGGCGACGTCCAACAACCTAGCTTAATCAAGCAACTTTTTGATGAAAAGCGCGGCGGTCATTCGCCGCGCTTTTTTGCTTTTGTATGAAAGATTTTCTGCTGACCGGATTGGGCCGCTTGCGCCTCGTGGCCATCCTCGAAGGGGTGTCGTTTTTGGTACTGCTGCTCGTTGCGATGCCGTTGAAATACCTCGCCGGCCAGCCGCAGGCGGTGAAGCACGTGGGCATGGCGCACGGGTTGCTGTTTGTGCTCTATGTCTTCCTGCTGATTCAGCAGAGCATTGAGCGCAGCTGGTCGTTTAAGAAAGCGCTGCTGGGGTTTGTGGCTTCACTGGTGCCATTTGGCACTTTCTGGGCCGACAAAAAGCTCTTTCAACCCAGCGAGACAGCGGCTAATTAGGGCTTGACGCTTCGGCGTCTTCGGGCAGCTTGGGCACCAGGTAGATTATCAGGCCACCCAGTAAGGCGACCAAGGCAAACGACCAGCGCAGGCTGGCGGCTTTGGCCACGAAGCCAACGAGCGGCGGCACCATGAGGAAGCCGAAGTAGCTCACCGTTGACACGGAAGCAATAGCGGTGCCAGCCCCCAGTGGGTTGGCTTTGCCCACGAGGCTGAACACCAACGGCACCACGCAAGACACGCCAAAACCGCCCAGCACGAACCCCAGGCCCGCCACTAACGGCGTTGGGAAAGCCGCCGCCAGCAGCAAGCCGCTACTCATGAGTACGCCGCTGACTTGCAGGATGGGTTTGGTGCCGAAACGCTCCACGAGCCAGTCGCCCAGGAAGCGGCCGGTGGTCATGGCCACCATGTAGAGCGTGAATCCGACCGGCGCCAGGTTTTTGGGCGCGTGCACGG
Source organism: Hymenobacter sp. (assembly GCF_036388155.1). Classification (NCBI taxonomy): domain Bacteria; kingdom Pseudomonadati; phylum Bacteroidota; class Cytophagia; order Cytophagales; family Hymenobacteraceae; genus Hymenobacter; species Hymenobacter sp. The sequence continues at coordinate 16,597 of NZ_DASVSI010000025.1, forward strand.
CATCGGTGAAGTACACGCCGCTCCAGTCGTAGAACGTGCCTTCGCAGGCCATGGAGGCGAACGTGATGAGCCCAAATTTCAGCACGGTTTTGTCGGGCCACGAGAGGACCGACTTGGTGGCCGGCGAAGGCGGGGTGGGCAACGTTTCGGAGAAAAAGGCCAGCGAAAGCCCCGTCAAAAGCACCGAAACGGTCACGAAGTGGTAATTGGTGGACACGTCGTTCCGGATGAGCAACGCCCCTACCCCGGCCGCGGCAAAGCCCGCCACGCTCCAAATGCCGTGAAAGGTGGCAATGATGGACCGCTCGTAGAAAGCCTGCACGGCCACCGACTGCGCGTTCACCGACAGGTTGAGCAGGTTGCGCGACGAGCCAAAGCAGAAGAGCAGCACCGCAAGTTGCCAGGTCTGCCCCACCGAGCCCAACAAGCCCAGCGCCAGGTTGTAGAGCACGGCCCCCGCTATCATCACCTGGCGGCTGCTGAAGCGCTGCAGCAGTTTTCCAGTTACGGGCAAGGTGAGCATCAGGCCCGCCGGCAAGGCCAGCAGCACGGCGCCCAATTCGGCTTCGTTTAGGCCCAGGCGCTGCTGAATGAGGGGAATGCGTGAGGCCCAGGTGGCAAATCCAAACCCCGAGACAAAGAAAAATAGCGCAATGGCTAGGCGCGCCCGCGTCGGAGACGTGCGCATGGTCAAAACTTCACTCATTGTATAAGGCAAGGGCCCGCCCACCCGTCAACCTTTCTCGAAGGCGCAGGCACTGAGTGGGTTCGGGCTTAAAAGTTGGCGGGTAGCTGTGGAACCGAAGCTGGCCTCGCTACATAGGTTCATATCAGCAACAAAGGTCCTGTAGACGAGCGGAAGCCGCAACGGGTTCCTACTGTTGGGCTGCCCGACGGGTCTGCCTGGTGCCTGGCACCGTATTTTGTACCGTGCCTCTTCCCTCCGACCGCCGCTTGCCGTTGCTCTACGCCATCATTTTGGTGGACGTAATCGTGGGGGCGGCGGTGGGGCCGGTATTGCCCGAATTTGTGCGGGGCCTGCGCGAGCCGCAGTTGTGGCTGTCGGTGGGCACGGGGATATTCCTAGGCGTGCAGTTGTTTTCGGCTCCCCTGCTGGGGCGGCTGAGCGACGGCTACGGGCGGCGGCCCATTTTTATCTTGTCGGCCGTGGGCACCTTGCTGGCCAATGCGCTGCTGCTGCCCGTGCGGGCCGGCCTGTATTTCGCCAACCGCGTCTCTGACGGCCTGACCAACGGCATGTACGCCACGGTGCGCTCGGCCATCACCGACATTTCGCCGCCCGAACGGCTGTTTCGCAACCTGGGCATCGAAGGGGCCATCATTTCGCTGGGCTTTGTGCTGGGGCCCATGGCCGCGGGGGTGCTGCTCACGGTGCTGCGCGTGCCCACCGCCCAGCAGGCGGCGTACGTGGTGGGGCTGGCCGTGGCGCTGGCGGGGCTCAACGTGCTGCTGAGCTTGTGGCTGCCCGAAACCCACACCCAGCGCAACGGCGTGCGCGGCGCCGAGCTGCGGGCCGAACTGGCCAGCAGCGTCAACCCACTCACGCTGTGGGCCCGGCTCCGGGAGAAAGACGCCACCACGCCCGGGCTGCGCCGCATTGTGCTCACGCAAGTGGCCCTCACGTGCAGCACGGGCTACTATTTCTACTTTGTGCCCTTCGCCAGCCTGAGTGCGCTGCGGATGGATGCCCGCGCCATTTCCTACTTCTTCATGTTTTTCGGCGGCCTGAGCATTGTGCTGAACTACGTGTTCTACACCTACGTGGCCGACCGCATCAACCAGCGACGCGCCATTGTGTGGCTGGCCGCGCTGGGCGCTCCGGTGCTGGCCGGCTACGGCCTGGTGGGCAGTTCGCGCAGCACGCTCTACGTGCTGGTTACGCTCGATTGCCTCACGCTCTCCCTCATTCAGGGCTTGCTGGAAGGCTTGTTGGCGCAGCGCACCAGCGACGCCGACCGCGGCGAAGTGTTTGGCCTGAACCAAGCTTTCCAGGGGCTGGCGAGCTTTGTGACGACCCTCGTTTTCGGTGGCCTGTCGGTGCTGGACTTGCGGCTGCCGTGGGCGTGGTTTGCGCTGTGCCTGGCGGTGGTAACGGTGCTGGCGGCGCGGCAGGAGCCCCCAAAAGTGACTCCGAAGTAGTGCGCCGGGGTCGTCTGCATCAACGAAAAACGGCCCCCAACCGGTGGGCTGGGGGCCGTTGTCGACCTAGTGCGAGCACCAATTTTACAGGGCCGCCTTGCGGGCCGTCACTTCGGCCACGAAAGTGTTGATTTCGGCAATCTGCACCTGCACCTGGCGTAGGTCGAGGGCGCGGTTGAGGGCGGCCACGGGGCCGCGCAGCTGCTGGCTGGCCGTAAGGTTGTCGCGGCGCTGGGTGGCGCGGCGCAGGTCGCCCTCGGTGTTTAAGCGGGCCTTGCTGCCGGCGGGCAGGGTGCCCACCACCGGCGTGAGGGCGGCGATGATGGCATCCTGGGCGGAGAGGTCGGCGGTGATGTCGGCGGCGCTTTCGCTGGTGCGCTCGCCCTGGGCGTCGAGCACGGTTTCGCGCACGTTCAGGTCGCGCAGCTCAAATTGGGTCTGGGTGAGCACCGTGTCGCACTCGGCCACGGAGGTCAACAATTCAACGGGGTATGCCATTGGTTTTTTGGGTAAATGGTTGGAAAAAGATTGATTTCCCCGCCAACGGTACGGTTGTGCTTTTGGTATATAAATACTCAAATATACTTTTCACTTGCGTGATACAGGATTCTGACGAGCAGGATGGTAGAGAGCCTCCTAAAAGTTGTTTCAATTAGTTAAAAAGAGCCCAGCGGCGGTAGAGACGCAACATCTTGCGTCTCGGCGTTTGCGCCGTTTAGATGCCGTTTGTACATCATCGTTCGGTGCGTAGTCGTTCAACGACGAGACGCAAGATGTTGCATCTCTACCGCGGAAGGCCACCTGAGAAGTAACCCAAACAGCTTCTTACCCCAGCCCTTCACCCTGCGGCAACCCCGCCAGCGTTGCCGCTTCGGCTTCCAGGGCCGCCATGCGTACCAGCAGCAGCGCCAGGCCGGTGGGGGCGTCGGGCCGGCGCGCGGGGGCCGCGGGCAGCTTGGCAGCCAGCTCGGCCAGCCAGCGGCGCAGGTGAGCTTGTTCTTCGGGGGTGGCGCCGGCGGGGTCGTGCGGGTGGGGCGTGAGCAAGGCTTCCAGCACCGGCAGGGCCCAGCGGCGGCGCTCCTGCGCAGCGGCCCGGTCGGTGAGCACGTACAGGTCGCGCCGCAGCAGGGCCAGCCGGCGGGCGCACTGCCGCTGCCGCTTCTGGAGCGGGCCGGCGGCGAGAGGGCCCGGCAGGGGCAGTTCCGGACCGAACAAGGGCTGGGCGGCGGGGGTCACGTAGGCAGGTGCAGGGGGCGCGGCCACGCCAGTGCCTTCGGGCGGGGGCAGCAGCCGGGCCAGGCGCGCAAGGCGCAGGTTGGCGAGCGGGGTGGCGCGGCGCCGGCCGGCTTCGAGGTGGGCCACGTAGCCGCTACTTACGTTCAAGTAGCGCCCCAACTCTGCCTGGGTAAGGCCGAAGTGACCACGAATGCCCGCCGCCAGCGCGTTGGAGGAGACGGAATGCGTGAGGGCACAGGCCATAGCTAGGCAGCGGTAGAGAACGTGAGAAAAACTTTTTGATTCTCTACCAACGAGGTAGAGGGTGAAATATTTTTTCTCTCATTCTCTATCCATGGTGCACTGGCCTCTGGTCTACCCATCCGAGGTGCTATGCTAAGCTGCCGCACCCTCTAGTCGGCAAACTGGCCGAGGGCGCCGTCGGGCTTGGTGCCGTCCACGTTGGTTTTCTTTTCCAGCCGGAGTTGGCGGAAGTTGGGCCGCTCAAACTCATACCCCAGCGCCTGCCCAAACATCAGGTTCAGAAACTCGGCCTGCAAGGCTTCCTCCTTCTGGGTGGTGACGTAGCCGGAGGCGATGCTGGCCTGCCAGCGCCGCAGCCGCTCCACGCGGGCCGCGAAGTCGGGCAGGGCAATGGTGGGGTCGTAAGCGGTAAGGGGGGCGGGTAGAGGAGCGTCGGCGGGGAAGAAGGAGAGCAGGGGCATGGGAGGTAGTGGGATAGTATTAGCTATTTAGACACATTTAGTTCTTTGACTATGAAATGCTGGCAATCCCTACCTGACGTAGCTTAATATAGAGTTGCTGGCCTTTTCCAGACAAATGCCAAGACTCAATCTGACCACTGCCTTTAGGTCCCCTATCGACATTAAAAAGACCTAACCTTGCTAATTCTTCCAGCGCTTCCTTCGTTATTTCCATTTTATCAGTTGCTGTTTGATTGATAAATGGACTACCATTAGCAGCTCGAATTGCATTGTGTATTATGTGCGTAAATGCTCTGTCTTGTTTGCTACAGGCGGCCAAGAATACATCTCGCAATGAAACAGGTACTAATTCGCCTTTTGCAGGTATCTCTATTGTTTGTTCTTCTAAGAGAGCGAGGATTATGCTGTACTCATCAGGAGGTTGTACCTGCTTTATCTTTTCAAGAAGCTCGTTATTTTCCTTGCTCAATCGCGCCAATTCCTCTGCCACCTGTGGGCTAGCCGCTTCCGTAGCCCTCACCCAACCAATGCGCGGATTGATGGTAATTTCATTACTCAGCGAAAGCGATACATGATAAGCCAGCTTATCAATTGTGTCCCAGAACTTGATAACCCGAGCTTTACCAACTTTGCTTTTGAAAGCGTCAAGTTCTTTCTTGGCATCTGCTTCAATATAATTTGCAGGCCACGCCGCGGCTTTATCAATCACGAAACCTAAACGTGGTATTTTCTGCTTACCAGCGTAATCATATTCCTTCTCGGTGTAGCTGATGCGACTTTTTGGGTCTTTGGAGCCGTAGCGGTGGGCCAGCACTACGAGGTAGTAGTCGGAGCTATCGATGTAGCTTTTGATGGTTTCCCACTGGGTTTGGTCGCCGGCGTTGAACATCTCCATGCCCACGGGCAGGTGGCCGAGCTGCAATACTGCTTTAACTACCGCGTCGCGGTGCTCTTTAAGGTCATCAAAAGTGGAGCTGATGAATACTTGGTATTTCTTGGCCATTGAGGGTAGAGTTTGGGGGCTGCAAGGTAGAGCGGTTGTGCTTTGTTTTTGCAGAAAAGCCGAAACCCCGACTACTTAGCGCTGTTCATTCCCAAACCCTAACATTGGCTGCCTCGCAACGCCCCGATTCGCCCGATTCTAAAGGCACGCCCCAGCATCCGGGCGGTGGTCGCCCGCGGGTGCCCCAACCGGGGCAGTTCAAGCCTAGCAGCCCTGGCAACCCAACGGCTCAAGCGCCTGCGCAAGGCATACCTGAAGCATCCTCGGCCCGCCACGTTGCCGTTCCTGCAGCCGCCGCAAGTCCTTTGTCCTCTATTTTGGTTAAAGAAGGTGCTTTTGAAAACCGCGCCGACTATGAACGGACCAGCAAGCGCATCGCTGGCTTAATCAGAAGCGGCAAGGTGTTGCCCCGCAAGCCAGACGACGAATAAACTCAGGCGAGCAAGCAGGTACCGATTCTGTCTGTTTCTTGAAGCCTCAGCAGTGCCATCAGCTGGGGCTTCGCCTTTTCTTCGCGCTGCCTTTGGTCTTTTAACCAGCCGCACGAGAGTTCTTACAGTCGCCCATAACCAACGGCCGGGCTAAGAGGTTAACCGCAGACTCATCCCCGTTTTCCCGCTCTGTTTTGATAACCCTGCTCGCCGGAACCAACCGGCCCAACTCCCGCGCCCGCCGCATTGCCACTTATTACCGCGCCGTGCTCACCGAGTTGGGCGCCGAAAGCCAAATCCTGGACCTGGCCGAACTGCCCACCGATTTCATCATCAGCGCGCTTTACGACCAAGTGGGCACCAACCCCGAATTCAACCGCCTCTCGACCATGCTGGACGCGGGCAACAAGCTGGTCATCATCACCCCGGAGTATAACGCCTCTTTTCCCGGCGTGCTGAAAGCCTTCATCGACGGGCTGCCCTACCCCGGCGGCATTGCGGGCAAAAAAGCGGCGCTGGTGGGCCTGAGCAGCGGCGGACAGGGCGGCCTGCTGGCCATGGCGCACCTCACCGACATCCTCATGTACCTGGGCACGGCCGTGCTGCCCCAGCGCGTACGCCTGCCGTTCATCAACAAGGATTTGAACGACAGCGACGGCCTCAACCTCGACCTTTCCCGGCAGTTATTGCGCGAGCAAGCCCAGGCACTGCTGGCATTCTAGGCCACCGGCAGCTCCGGGGGCGTCTGCTGGGCCTTGATGTGGCGAAACACGGCTCGAAACAGGAAATAAAGCACCGTTACCAAGGGCACGGCGGCCACGGCCCACAGCAGCAGCGCCCCCACCTGGGCTCGCCACAGCAGTTGGCCCACGGCGCCCCAGCCCTCGTGGCTGATGAGCTGGCGCAGGCCCTTAATGGTGAGGCCGGCCACCCGGTCGCCCTGGCCCATGATGGTGGCCCCGGCCCGCAGGAAGGGAATGAGCAAGGCCAGCTGAAAGGCGCTCATCAGGTGGGCCACCAGCTGCATGGCGGCCACGTTCAGGCGCAGGCGCAGGGCCGTGGCCGCGCTCACCACCGTGGTGATGCCAAAAGTAGGCACCAGCCCAAACGCCACCCCCAGCCCCACCGTCAGGGCCAATTGCTCGGGCGAGAGGCCAGCCTTAAGCAAGTCGAGAAGCGGGTCGACCACGCGTCGGCGCAGCCACGAGCGCCGTGGCGCGGGCGGCGGCTCGGCAATGGGCGGGGGCGACGAGTCGGTGGGGAGCGACATACAGAAAAACGATGGGCCGCGCCTGGAGCAATACGGCAGCCCTTACCTTCGTCGAGGAGTGTACTCTACTTACGGCTGTGCTCCAAAATGTTGCCTTTAAGGCGTTATGACAAAGTTAGGTTCTTCGGCGGAGCTGCCGGGCCCGTGGTGGCGCGAACTCCCCATTCTGCTACACCGGGCCGGCCGCGAGCTCGGCGCCAACGACCCGCTGCGGCTGGGCGCGGCCACGGCGTTTTTCACGTCGTTTGCGTTGCCGCCGGTGCTCATCATCCTCATCGAGCTGCTCAGCTCGCTCTACCCCTCGTCGTTGGTGCGGCAGCTGCTGCTGGGCAAGGTGAGCAACCTGGTGGGGTCGTCGGCGGCGGGCTTGGTTTCGCAGATTGTGATGAACGTGGCCGACCCCATGCGCAGCCGCCTGGTGACGTGGGCAGGCTTTGCGTTTCTGGTTTTCATTGCCACCACGCTGTTCACCATCATCCAGCACTCGCTGAACCAGCTGTGGCAAGTCCGGCCCCGGCGTGGCACGGGCCAGTTCTCGCAAGCCCTGTCCGAACGCCTGCGCTCCATTGGCATTTTGCTGGCCACGGCGGTGCTTTCGCTGCTGGCTTTTGGCTCCGACGCGGCCTTGGGCTTGTTTGCCGAAAGCATTCGCGACTTCGACGCCACTTTCGCCTACTACGTGGTGCGCGTGCTGAATGCGGTGGCGGCCTGGTTCATTCTGGCGGCGTGGTTTGGGGTCACGTTCCGCACCCTCAGCCTGGCCAAAGTGCCGTGGCGGGCCGTTACGCGCGGTGCGGCGCTCACCGCGTTGCTCATCAGCTTGGGCGAAGTGGTGCTGGGCCAGCTGCTGGTGGCCCAGGACTTGGGGCCGGTGTACGGGCCGGCTTCCAGCCTGGTGCTGGTGCTCCTGTTCGTGTTCTACTGCGCCATGATATTTTACTTCGGGGCGGCGTTCACCAAAGCGTACGCACACCGCATTGGCCTGGACATTCGGCCCAAGAAAACGGCCGTGCGCTACCGGCTGGTGAACGTGGAGGACGCTTCGCTTAATGAGGAATGAGGAATGAAGCAACGCCGGGGCTGGCGCGCGTTTGCAACGCGTGCCGGACTGGCTGGGCGTTTTCAACGCCCCCGGTCGCGCCGTTCGGGCTTCGTTCAGGCGGCGAGCCGGAGGCTCAAAACCAGTCGGCACGCGTTGCAAACGCGCGCCATCGCCCTTCTTCATGCTTCATTCTTCATTAAGCGAAGCGTCCGGTACCTTTGCCCCGTGCAAACTCCTGATTCTTCCGCCGCTGGCGCCACTTCCGGCGCCCCCGCCGCCAAGCCCGACCTTCAATTCGCCGATTTCGACCTCTCTCCTGCCCTGCTGGCGGGCGTGGCCGAGCTGAATTTTACCCAGCCCACCGCCGTGCAGCAACTGGTGCTGGCCCCGGCCTTGCAAGGGCAGGACGTGGCCGGCCAGGCGCCCACGGGCTCGGGCAAAACCGCTGCCTACGGCCTCGCCGTGCTGCAGCAGGTAGATGCGACCTCGGCCACGGTGCAGGCCATTGTGCTGGTGCCGGCCCGCGAGCTGGTGCTGCAGGTGCGCGACGCCCTCCAGCGCCTCGGCAAGCACGTGCCCAACCTGCGCGTGGCCGGCTACTACGGCGGCCACGCCATGCGCGACGAAGTGAAGGGCCTGCAGCAAACCCCGCAAATCGTGGTGGCCACCCCCGGCCGCATGCTCGACCACCTCGAGCGCCGCACCATCATCCCCAACCGGCTGAAGGTGCTGGTGCTGGACGAGGCCGACAAGCTGTTGGAACTGGGTTTCCAGGAGGAAATGGCCACCATCATCAGCCGCTTGCCGGTGCGCCGCCAAACCCTGCTGTTCTCAGCCACCATGCCCGACAAAGTGCTGGCCCTGGTGCGCGAGTACCTCACCCGCCCCCGCGTGATGAACGTGGGCGGCTCCAACGCCACCACCCTGCCCGAGAGCCTGGTGCTGCGCGGCCACGTGGTGAGCGCCGCCGACCAGAAGCCCGCCGCCCTGTTTCACATCATCACCCAGCCCGACGCGGGCCGCTCGTTGGTGTTTGCCAACACCCGCGACCGCGTGGAGGAGCTCACGCGCTTCCTGCGCGGCCGGGGCCTGGCCGCCGAGGCGCTGCACGGCAAGATGCTGCAGCCCGAGCGCGACAAGTCGATGATGAAACTACGCAACGGCTCGGCCACGGTGCTGGTGGCCACCGACGTAGCAGCCCGCGGCCTCGACGTGAACGAGTTGGACACCGTGGTGCAGTTCGACCCGCCCCACGAGGCCGAAACCTTCCAGCACCGCGCCGGCCGCACGGCCCGGGCCGGCGCCGTGGGCACGGCCCACCTCATTGTGACGCCCCCCGAGCAGCAGAAGCTGCAAAGCTGGCCCTCGGCCGGCGCCGTGCAGTGGGCGGGCTTGCGGCCGCCGTCGCTGCCCGCGGCGGCGCCCAAAGCCCCGCGGCCCAGCACGGTCACGCTGCACGTGTCGGCGGGCAAGAGCGAGAAAATCAGCCGCGGCGACTTGGTAGGGGCCTTCGTGAGCGTGGGCGGCCTGGAGCGCGACGCCGTGGGCCGCATTGAGGTCTTCGACCACCACAGCTTCGTGGCCGTGCCCGAGGCGCAGGCCGAGGAAGTGCTGGCCCGCATGCAAGGCGCCAAAGTGAAGGGCAAAAAGGTGAAGGTGGCCCTGATTCGGTAACATCGTTCAAGAAGCCCGTCATCCTGAGCGCAGCGAAGGACCTTCTCACTGCAGAACGGCTTGCAGTAATCATTGTGCCAAGCGTGAGAAGGTCCTTCGCTGCGCTCAGGATGACGGTTTTTTACTTCTTCGCATGCGCCTCCTGTTCATTTGCAGCCAGAACAAGTGGCGCAGCCTCACCGCCGAGCGGCTCTTTGATGACCACCCGCACTACGAGGCGCGCTCGGCCGGCACCGAGCCGGGTGCCCGCGTGCGCGTCACGGCGGGCCACCTGGGCTGGGCTGAGGTCATCTTTGTGATGGAGCGCCGGCACGCTGACCGGTTACAGGAAAAGTTTGCGGAAGAGCTGACCGGCAAGCCCGTCATCGTGCTGCGCATCCCGGACAAATACCCGTTTGGAGACGCCAAACTTGTGGCCCTACTTCACGAGAAGCTCGCAGTACATTTGCCCTTATTCTCGCTACCAACTTAACCTTTCTGCATGCTGCTACGCTTACTCTTCGTTCTACCCGCCTTTTTCTTCTGCGCGTTTGAGTCCCGGGCCCAGGCCTACGAGCCGGGCCTGCTGGTAACAAGCCAAGGCGACACCCTGCGGGGCGAACTCGAGAACGGCTTTTGGGTAGAACCGCCCGCCTTCATCCGCTTCCGGCCCGCGGCCGGCAGCCCCAGCCAACTGTTTCAGCCCCGCCAGCTGCGGGCGGTGAGCTTCACCGGCGGCCGGTATTTCCGCTACGAGGCCCTGCCCATTGACTACGCCGCCCAAACCCAATTGGACAAGCTGGCACGCGTCCTGGCCAGCGACATTAAGATTGATACGCTGCTGGCCGAAGTGCTGGTGGAAGGCACGGGCAGCTTGTATCGGGTGGCCCGGTCCAGTGTCGTTCACTACGTGGTCAGCAGCCCCGGTCGGCCCATGCTCAGCCTGAGCGAACACAAATACCTGCGTGAAAACGACAACGGCGTGTGGGCCATTGCCGACGGCAACAACTATAAGGCATTATTGGGCAACCATTTCTCCAAATGCCCCGCGAGCAAAATGGCCCGCACGGCCCCCTTTACGGCCGAGGCGTTGGTCGCCATTGTGCAAGCCTACAACCGGGAGTGTGCCCCCGGTCAGCAAACTGGCCGCGATTTTCTGAGCAGCGCCAAGCCGCGTCGCCGCGTGGCGCTGCTTGGCGGGGTGCTGGCCGGGGTGCGCTACAACCGCATTGTAAGCGGAACCGCTAATTACTATAACAACAAGGCTGAGTGCACTGATTGCCAAGCGCTTCCTTACCTGGGTTTGTACGCCGACCTTTTTCAACCCAGCCGCACATCGGCCCTCTACGGCGAGCTCAGCTTCAGCACCTTTGGCAGCCTGACCCCCTTGTTGGTGTATACTGACGGCAACCTTGTGCCGAACCAGCGCAATGTCGAGAGCCGCCATGTGCTGGGCACGGCTCGGATAGGATACCGCTTCTTTTTTCCCTTGCCGCAGGAGCGGAAATGGCTGCTGGGCGTGGGCTACGAGCTTAATTCCGCCCTGGGCCAAACGGTGGTTACTTCCACCGGCCCAACCGGCCCGCGCACCCGCGAAAAACTGGTGTACGCCGACCCAACCTATTTCCCAAACCTCAGCTTGGGTTGGCGCAGCAATCGCCTCACCCTAAACCTCGACGGGCAGATGTATTACGACGAGGGCAATGTGAGCCGAACAGAGTACTTGTCCAATTTCATTGGGTCCAATGTAGCGTTGCGGCTGGGTGTAGCTTACCAACTGGGCCGCAACCCGGACGCCGCCAAGGCGAGCAAATAGGCTGCGGTAAACCAACTTCCCGGCCCAGCCGCCGTTTAACCGGCCCATGGTTTACCTGATTTCCCTGGCGGTACTGGCCGCCGTCGTTTACGCTTTTTATCAATACGCCACGGCCGACTCGCGGCGGCGCACCGAGGCCTTGGCGGAGGAATTTCCAGTTGCCTGGCGCCACATTCTGGCCGAGCGGGTCGCGTTTTACCTTTCCCTCACCAAGAAGGAAAAAGCCCGGTTCGAGAAGCAGGTGCAGGTGTTTCTGGCCGGCACGCGCATCACCGGCGTGCAAACGGAGGTCGACGACACCACCCGCCTGCTGGTGGCGGCTTCGGCCATCATTCCAGTGTTTGGCTTTCCCGATTGGGAGTACAGCAACCTGGGCGAAGTGCTCATTGTGCCGGACGCGTGGAAACTGGAAAACGACCCCACCAAGGAAGTGAAGCCGTTGCAGGGCACCCTGTTGGGCTCGGTGCAGAACTTCCAAAATCAGCACTACATGCGCTTGTCGAAGGCGTCGTTGGAGCAAGGCTTTCGCGACGGGCTGGACCGCCAGAACGTGGGCATTCACGAGTTTGCCCACATGCTGGACGAGGCCGACGGCGTGATTGACGGCGTGCCCAAAGCCGCCCTGCCGCCCGAATTGCTCCAGCCCTGGGCCGAAGTCATGCAGCGCGAAATTGCCGCCATCGAGGCCGGAAAGTCCGAAATCAACCCCTACGCGGCCACCAACGAAGCCGAGTTCTTCGCCGTGGTGACCGAATACTTTTTCGAGAAGCCCGAAAAACTGCAGGAAAACCACCCCGAGCTGTACGAGCTGCTGGGCCGCGCTTTCCGCCAAAACCCCAAGAAGCGCTTCTTGCGCTTCGCCACCGACCCGCGCGAGTGGCTGAAGACGCTGCGCAGCCGCCGCAAGTTTGGCCGCAACGACCCGTGCCCCTGCGGCAGCGGCAAGAAGTACAAGGACTGCCACCTCGACAGCGTGCCGCTGGGCGAAAGCAAGTCCTAATTTTGGAGCTGCTAAATCAGCTTGCGCACACGTTGGAGGACTCCGGTGAGCCTGCTATCACTGGGCGGCGTTTCCTCTACGGCCTTTTTTTGACCAAATTCCGTCATCGCTTGTTGTCAACAGCGAAGCAGGTACGACCACTGGTTCTGCACGTCCTCAGCCTATCCTTTTGCCACTTCTTCCTGCTCGTTTCTTTCCATGAATGACTCCATGTCTCGGCGCGAAGCTCTGCGCGCCACCGCGCTGTTGGGAGCCACTTCGCTACTGGGCGTCGAGGCGCAGGCAGCCAAGCCCCTCAAAACCAATACCCCTCCCCTGACGGCAGCCGACATTGCAGCCATTGAGACGGCCATGGGCAAAAAAGGGAGCTACGACGAAGCCCAGGCCACCCACGTCACCGCCCTGCCCCGCAACGATTTGAAAATGGCCGTGCGGGGCGAGCCCGTGCCCATTTCGTTCGGCTTTGGCGGCTGGGCGGCCATCAAGCGCACCCTGGACGGCAAATCGGCCATGCTGATGAGCGACACCGTGCTACTGCAAGAGGAAGTGGCCCCGCTAATGGACGCGGCCCACGCCAACGGCCTGGAAATCGGGGCCGTGCACAATCATTTCTTCTACGAAGACCCGCGCATCTTTTACATGCACGTGCACGGCATGGGAACGCCCGCCGCGTTGGCCCGCAAGTTTGCCGCTACCCTCAAAAACTCGAAGCTGCTGCCGGCCAATCAGCCGCCGAGCCCAACTGGTCCGGCGTCAACCGGCAACAACGCCGCCCCCACCGGCAAGGAGCTGTTTGATTTGCCGGCCCTGGATGCCGTGGTAAAGTACCAGGGCAAGGTGAACGGCCCCACCTACAAATACACCGTGGGCCGCGACGACCTGCAAGTGCTGATGATGAACACCGAGATGACGGCCGCCATCGGCCTGAATTCCTGGGCCGCATTTGCGGGCACGGCGCAGGCCGCGCACATTGCTGGCGACATTGCCATGCTGGAGCACGAGGTCAACCCCGTCATTCGGGCCCTGCGCGCCCACCGCCTGGAAGTGGTGGCCGTGCACAACCACATGCTGTTCGACCAGCCCCGCATGGTGTTTCTGCACTACTACGGGCGCGGGCCGGCCATCCAGCTGGCCGCGGGGTTCCGCGCGGCCCTCGACCAGTTGGGCAAAGGCAAACCCGCCATGGGTGGCATGAAACACTGAGGCGAAAGCTCAGCCCCGTGCGCACGGCGAATGCTTTTCTTTGCGGCATGAAAACGTCTCTGCTTTCCATCATACCTGCTGCCTTGCTGGCCGCCTGCGCTCCCACCGCAAAAACGCCCGTGGCCACGGCACCGGCCGCAACTGCAGCTCCCGCCGCCCCCACCGCCCCCGCCCCGCCCGACTACCGGGCCCAGGCCGACCAGTTCCTGACCGCCTACAACGCCGAGTACGTGCGGCTCTACACCGCTTCCAGCGAGGCCGAGTGGCGTTCCAATACCCACATTGTGGCCGGCGACACGGCCAACGCCGGGGCCACCACCCGCGCCAACCAGCGCATGGCCGCCTTCACGGGCAGCGCCGACAACATCCGGCAGCTGCGCGAGCTGCTGGCCCACAAAGCCGACCTCACCGCGCTGCAAACCAAGCAGCTGGAAACCGCCCTCTACATCGCCGCCAACAACCCCCAAACGGTGGCCGACGTGGTGAAGCAGCGCATTCAGGCTGAGGCCGCCCAAACGGAAAAGCTCTACGGCTTCGAGTACAAATACGCGGGCAAGTCCGTCACAACCAACGACCTCGACGAGCTGCTGCGCAAGGAGAACAACGCCCAGAAGCGCCAAGCCGTGTGGGAAGCCAGCAAGGCCATCGGCCCCACCCTGAAAGAGGGCCTACTGAACCTGCGCGAGCTGCGCAACCAGACCGTGCAGGCCCTGGGCTACCCCGATTATTTTACGTACCAGGCCTCCGACTATGGCCTGACGCGGGACGAGATGATGGCGCTGGTGCGCAAAATCAACACCGAATTGCGGCCCCTCTACCGCGAGTTGCACACCTACGCCCGCTACGAGCTGGCCAAAAAATACAAGGCCAAGCAGGTGCCCGACTATCTGCCGGCGCATTGGTTGCCCAACCGTTGGGGCCAGGACTGGGGCTCGATGGTGGACGTGAAGGGCCTGAACCTCGACGCGGTGCTGGCCAAGAAAGGAGCCGAATGGCAAGTGAAGCAGGGCGAGCGGTTCTACCAGAGCCTGGGATTTCCGGCGCTGCCGGCTTCCTTCTACGAGAAAAGCAGCCTGTACCCGCTGCCCGCCGGCGCCGACTACAAGAAGAACAACCACGCCTCGGCCTGGCACATCGACCTGAACAACGACCTGCGCAGCCTGATGAGCGTAGAGGCCAACACCGAGTGGTACGAAACCTCGCACCACGAACTGGGCCACATTTTCTATTACCAGACCTACTCCAACCCCGAGGTGCCGCCGCTGCTGCGCCAGGGTGCCAATCGCGCCTACCACGAAGCCATTGGCTCGATGATGGGTTTGGCGGCCAAGCAGAAGCCTTTCTTGGCCGGTCTGGGCCTGGTTTCACCCACCGCCAAAACCGACCAAACCCAGCAGCTACTCAAAGAAGCACTGAGCTACGTGGTGTTCATTCCCTTTGCCTCGGGTGTGATGAGCGAGTGGGAAAACAGCTTCTACGCCGACAAACTCTCGGCCGACAAACTCAACGCCCGCTGGTGGGAGCTGTGCAAACAGTACCAAGGCATGGTGCCGCCCACCACTCGCGGCGAAAACTACCTCGACCCCGCCACCAAAACGCACATCAACGACGACCCCGCCCAGTACTACGACTACGCGCTGAGCTACGTCATCCTGTTCCAGCTGCACGACCACATTGCCAAGAACATTCTGAAGCAAGACCCGCACGCCACCAACTACTACGGCAACAAGGAAGTGGGCAACTTTCTGCGCGACATCATGCAGCCCGGCTCGAGCCGCGACTGGCGCGCGGTGCTAAAGGAAAAGACCGGCGAAGACCTCTCGGCCCGCGCCATGGTCGACTATTTCCAGCCCCTGCTGGCTTACCTGAAAGTGCAGAACAAAGGCCGCAAATACACCATGTAGTGCCTGTGAAGCAACTATAAAAGCAGTCAAATGAGATTCAACGGTCATGCTTCAACTGCGCGAATGCCAGGTGAGCATGACCGTTCCATTTTACCTTGTGTCAATAGGTTTCGGTTAGCCGAGCCGCGGTAGAGACGCAACAGCTTGCGTCTCGTCGTTGAACGACGATGCGTTGAACTACGCGGCGAACGACAGCTATGCGGCGCAGCCGACGAGACGCAAGCTGTTGCGTCTCTACTTCGATGAATTTTGTTGACGGAGACAGCCTAATTAGCCGCTTGCTCCAACACCCAATCGCGCACGGTTTCCAGCAGCGCGGGGGAAACCACCGGGTCAATGCGGCCGTCGGCGTCCGGTAGCAATTCGGCAGCCGGCTTTTGGAACCAATGGTTGACGCCGGGCAGGCGGCGCGCCGTGACGCGTTTGTTGCCGCGCAGCCCTTTTTCGAGCGCTGGCAGGTTGGTGGCGGCGTTCACTTCGGCGTCGTCGGTGCCCTGGAGCAATAGCACCGGGCACTGCACGTCGGCGAGCTGCAGCTGGGGGTTGAAATTGATGTAGTAGCGATGCCAGGGCGTGATGAGCTGCTCGGCGCGGCTGTTGGCCAAAGCCGGCTCTTGCTCGGGGTAGCGCTGGCGCAGCATGTTGACCACAATGGCGCGGGCTTGGTCGTCGTTGGTATTTTGCCGGATAATTTCCAGCATGTTGCGCCGAAACTTGAGCATGGCGTCGGCCCGCTTCCGCTCCTCGTTCTTCAGTTTTATGCGTTGCTGGGCCACGTAGGTTTCCACCTGCGCCGCGTTGGAACCGCTGGCGCGCAGGGCCGAGGCCTTGTCGAGCACGGCGGCCCAGGCCTGGCGCCGCGCCGCCCCTGCCCGCGCAGTGTCGGCGGGGTTGGCCACGGGCTCTGGCTGGTTGGCCAGCAGTTCCAGGCCGCTCAGGCCCGACGCCGCCAGCGTCACCACAAAGCTGGGGGGCACGGGCTGGGCCGCCGCCAGCAGGGCCACGTTGCCGCCTTCGCCGTGGCCAATGAGCCCCGTTCGGGCGGGGTCGAGGCTGGGCCGCACCCGCAGAAACCCCAAGGCTGCCTGCGCGTCCTTTACCAAATCGGCGGTGGTGGCCTGGGCGCCGTTGCCGCCCGACTGGCCCACGCCGCGGTCGTCGAGCCGCAGCACGGCAATGCCCTGCCGCGCCAACGCCGAAGCCATGTCGGCAAACAGCCGGTATTTTCCCATCCGCGCGTCCCGGTCCTGGCTGCCCATGTCGGAAAGCAGCACCGCCGCCGGAAAAGGGCCGGTGCCGTCCGGAATGCTCAGCGTGCCGGCCAGTTGCACGTTGCCACTGGTCACGGTTACCGGTTCGACGTGGTACGTGGTAACGCGCACGGGAGCCAGCCGGCTGGCCACGAGCGTAGTGCCGTCGGCGTACCGACGCAGCGTCAGCGGCACTTGCAGCCCGGGCTGGGTCCACATCCCGCGCAGCTCTTCCCCGTCGCTCGTGGGCAGGCAAGTGAAGCGGCAGTCGGCCATGGCGGCGTAAAAAACCAGGGTATCGCCGCGAAAAGTGACCGAGGCCGCCGTGCGGTTGGTGCGCTTGCCCGGCAAGTCGAACGTGGCGATTAGCTTGTTGGCTCCCGGCTGAATGATGTTGAGCTGAATGGGCAACGTGCCGCCGGGTATCGACAGCGGGCCTTTCCACGTGCCGGCCAGGGTGCCGGGTGCCGGCGCTGGCGCCACCACGGCAGCGGCCGGCGCCGGCGTGGTGCCTTGCCCCATTGCCCACCCGGGCAGAAAACAGAGCCATAGCGCCCATTTTCCCGCCTTGCGGGACAGCATATGTAACATGCGGTATTGTGCCATTACGCCCCCACCCTCGGTGGCAGGCCAGGCAGTTGGGAATCTAGTTAAGGACTATTGAAGGGCTCCCGCTTAGGGCAGCAGCACCCGGTCGATGACGTGCACCACGCCGTTGGTGCACTGCACGTCCGGAATCACCATGTTGGCGGGGGTAGCGTTGCTGCCCGACTTGACGGTCATCACGCCGTTGGTGAAGGCGCCGATTTGCAGTGCTCCGCCGCCAAACGAATTGACCGAGGTACTTTCGGGCAATTCGGGCGTAAACTTATTACCCAGGCTGCCTGCCAGCACGTGATTGGCCAAAATGTTGGTCAGGGCCGTTACCTGGGCCGGCGTCATGGCGTTGATGGCGTCGACGCTGGCAATGCCGGCATCCCTGAAAGCCTGGTCGGTGGGAGCAAATACGGTGTAGGGACCGGGCTGCGAAAGCAAGCCTTGCAGGTTGCACTTGACCACCGCAGCCACCAGAAACGTGAGTTCGGGGCTCACGAAAACGTCCTTGCCGGTGCTCAGCGCCACCGCCGACTGCACCACGTTGCCGCCGGTAGCCAGCAGCACCTTGTCGATGGGATGAATTAAGCCGTTGGCGGCCGTTATGTCCTTGTTCAGAATCTTCGAGCCATTCACGAACATCTCGCCGTTAGCGCGCTGAATAATGCGGCGGGCAGGGGTAACAGATGGCGCTGTAGGCGTAGCCACCGTTTTGAATACTCCGGGCGAAGCACTTCCCGCCGTGAGGGCACTGCCCGGCAGCGAGCCACTGAATACATGATAGAACAAGGTGCTGCTCAGGAAAGACTGCTGCAAGCCGGTCAGGTCCTGCGCGCTGTTTAGCCCGAGCCGGGCAAAGGCGGCGTTGGTGGGGGCAAACACGGTAAAGTTGCCCTCGCTTTGCGGGTCGGGGTTTTTGTTGCCCAATATCACGGCCACGTTGCCGCGTACGGCGGCGTCTTCCAGGGTCTGGAAGTCGGGGTTCGTTACGGCAATGTTGGTGATGGAAGCATCGACGTCTTCGTTTTTGGCGCAGCCGCCCAGCAGCAATAGCCCAAGCGCGAAAGCACCTATCTTGCGCGTAATGATGATTTTCATCGGAGGAAATATTGAGTTTATCGAGCCTATTCTTGCGTTAGGCCCAAAGCGCTGAATACAAACGGTTTTAAAATGGCTTTGGATTGCGCTAAGATAAATCCATTTCCCCAAACTCCTCCGTAAATTGCGCGCGCCTCTCCGTCTGCGCTTAATGCTTTTCTACCAAGCCAGAATAGCTATTTAGCTAATTCTACCACAGATAGTTTCTATTTATGAAAAACTTCTTCCCACTGCTGGCCACTTCCCTGCTGTTAGGCGCCTCGGGTACGGCGCAGGCCCAAAGTTTTGTGAGCGGTTTTATGGCTGGAAAAGGCCACGGGTCAGTGGTGGTTTCGGGCACAACCGAGCGCTACGACGACGTGTACCTGGCGCCAGATAAAATCAGAGGCGTGCCCATTTTCCAGGAAGTGCGGGTCAACTCTCTCAACCTGTACGCGACCTACGGCCTCTCCGACAAAATCGACGCCATCATCAGCTTGCCCTACATTCAGTCGAAGGGCAAGGCCCCCGGCACGGTCATTAGCGACCTGAACGCGCTGTACTCCACGGCCGGCTACACCAACGTTCGGCAGGGCTTGCAGGACGTTACGGCCATCCTGAAGTTCAAGTCTTATACCGTTGAGTTGGGCAGCAGCATTCTGGACCTGCTGGGCGTGGCCAGCTTCAGCACGCCCGTCGGCAATTACGAAACCAACACCGGCTACGGCTACATCATCGCCATCGGCAACCGCGCCACCAAGTACACGGCGTCGGGCGTGGCGCACCTCAAAACCAGCACGGGCGTGTTCGTCACCGGGCAAGTGGGCTACAGCCTCCGCACCGGCCAAGTGCCCCACGCCCTGATTGGAGAAGCCAAAATCGGCTACGCGGGCCCCAAAAACTACATCGAGGGCTACGCGTCTTTCCAAGAGTCGAACGGCGGCACCGACATCTCGCAGAACGGGTTTAACGGGTTTTTTCCCTCCACGCGGGTCAACTACATCCGCCTGGGCATCAGCGGCTACCGGCCCATTGCCAACGGCTTCGGCGTGGTGTTGGGCGCCAATACCTACGTAGCTGGCCGCAACATTGGCAAAGCAACGGGCTTTTCAGCCGGCGGTTCTTACAACTTTTAAATCAGTAGTGAGAGGCAAGTGGCAAGACCGTCTGTTCGCTAATTATTCAAGTGAACAAGGGCTTTATCACTGCTTATTGAGCGTTAACTCATCGCTAAAAATTCTTACAGCAAAAAAGCCGGCTATTGCCGGCTTTTTTGCTTGTGTACCACCGCAGGTTGAGCAGACAGGCAGAGAACCACACTTCAGTTGGTCACTCCATGACAGCCACTTACTGTCCTGTTACTTGCTACTTTTTTCCTGCTACCGACTAATAATTCGATTCGGCGCTGGGCAAGTCAATCAGGATGAACTGCGCGTCTTTGGAAGCCCGAATTTGCACCACGTGGTCGTCGGTCATGCGGGCTTGGTCGTTGGGGCCGAGTTCGGTGCCGTTTACGAAAATACTTCCCTCCTTCACGTAGATGAAGGTGAGCCGAATGGGGAAAGTTTTGAATTCAATTTCCTTGCCTTCGTTCAGGTTGGACCAATACACCGTGCTGTTGGAATTCATGTACACCACGTCCTCAAGCACTTTTTGGCCAGTCACGAGGGGCACCAACTCGTTCTTGTTGCCGCTGGTGAAGCCCAGGTCCTTTTGCTCGTAGCTAGGGGCCAAACCCTTTTGCCCCGGAATAAACCACAGCTGATACAGGTGCAGGGGCTTATCCTGACGGTTGAATTCGGAATGGGCCAGGCCGGTGCCGGCCGTCATGCGCTGCACTTCACCGGCCTTAATGGTCGTTTTGTTGCCCATCGTGTCCTGGTGCGTGATTTCGCCGTCCAGCACGAGCGTCACAATCTCCATTTCGGAGTGCGGGTGCTGCGGGAAGCCCGACTGCGGCGCTACGCTGTCGTCGTTGAAGACGCGCAGGGGGCCAAAGTTCATGTTGTCGCGGTCGAAATAGTCGGCAAACGAAAACAAAAAGTAGCTGCTGAGCCACGACGCGGGGGCCGCATGGTAACGGTCGGCGGCGGAAATGTACTTGAGCATGAGCGGAACAATAAAAGTGGGCGTGCACCGCATACGCGGTGGCGGTTGTTGCGGTTGGGACAGGCCCCAAAAGCAAAGCCCTTCCGCGCGGACGGAAGGGCTTTTCTGCTAATATACCATCATGTCGAGCGCAGCCGAGACATCTTGCCTCGGAAAACTACTTAACTACCACACGCGAAATGCTTCGCTGTGCTCTGCATGACGAGTCCAAAAATTACGCTTTCTTGAGCAAGGCCACTTGCTGCTGCAGGTCGAGCACGAGGCTAGCCACGCGCTCCAACGAGAGCTCGGCAATGGGGAACGTGCTGCTGATGTAGCTTTTGGCTTCCCAGATTTCCAGCACGTCGTCCACGTTCACGTCGTAGGGGGTGAAGTGTGGGTTGTCGGAGTGCAGCACAAACATGGCGTTGGAGCGCAGTTTGTTGAACACGCGCTTGAACACGATGCCGTCTTTGCTGCTCACCACGATGCAGGGCGTGCCGTCCTTCACGGTCGTCCAGTCCTCCACGTAGCGGCCCACGATGACCGTGCCGCTGGCAATGGGCAGCATGGAGTCGCCGGCAATTTCGAAGGCGCGGTAGGTGCCCGTTTGCGAGAGCATGGGCAGCCGGAACTTGGGCAGCACCTCCAGGTACTCGGGGTCGGCGTAGCCGTTGAGGTAGCCGGCGGCGGCTTTTTGGGGCACCAGCTCGATGTTTTCGTTCTGGTCCTTGTCCACGGTCAAGGCCAGCACGCGCAGCTTGCCACCGGCGGGGGTGGGCGGCTCGGGGTTGTCGTCAGTGTCCGCGGCCGCGGGGTCGGTCGCGGGCAGGGAGCCAATGATTTTGGTATTCTTCTTCTTGCTGAAGTCGGTGGTTACCAGCTGGTCGAGCGTAATGCCGAACAAGCGGGCCATGTTGACGAGGGTGGCGAGGCGGGGCTCGGCGCGGCCTTCTTCGTAGGCGCCCACCAGGGAGCGTTTGATGCCGAGTTTGTCGGCCATCTGGGCCTGCGTAAGGGCGAGCTCGCGCCGGCAAAATTTGAGGTTGGTGTTAATCATCGGGGGGCGGCAGCCGGGAATGGCGTTGATTGTAACGCGAATTCGGCTGGTGAAGTTAGCAACGCAAGTGCGAAGTTACTAATTCACTTAGCTAATAATTTTCTGCCCACTACTTTAGCGTCGGGCTGGTTTTATGTCGCACGCGGTGGCTACTCTTTATTCAATGAATTCCTAGCTTGGCGCACATCAACTGAGAACTGGGAGCTAGACTGGCTTTGCATGCGTGGGCACTTCCAGCTCAGATTGATGGGGTCGATAGTATATAAACTCAAATTTATTTGAATTATAAAACAAAAAACTAAACCACTCGTTAAGAGCTTATACAATAACCATTAACCTTCAATCACTGCATAAAATTTCTACCCGATTTTCGACACTTTTGTTCGTGTTTGGTGCTCGTTGGCACCTTTTTGGTTCTTTCAGGCTGCGAAAAAGCCGTTGACTCAACCACTCCCACTGCGCGTGTCGGCGTGGGCAACAGCGCCAATATCGGCCGCTATTTGGCCTTCACTGACCGTGCCGAGTTTGAAGAGGCCGTTCACAACATTGATGATTTGTTGCCGGAAGAAACCGTTGATGGTCACCTAGCTCAGTGGGAAGAACAGCACGGCAACTTTTACTCGATGCGAAAAAAGCACGCGGAAGCAGCTGCTAACGGCGATTCCACTGCCTGTCCCATCGAAGACGATTATTTTGCGGCCGTGGTGTCGCCCGAAGGGACGGTGCAGATTGCGGACCGAATCTACCGGCTTGATTTTGCGCAACGGCGCATCTATCACATTCCAGCAAACAGAGCAAATGAATTATATGACCGAATGGTGAGCAACCCCGACAGCGAAGAAATAAAGTACTATTATTTCGACGAAGCGGCCCTTGACCTCATCACAACCGAGGACCAAGGTACTTCAGCGTTGGTCATTCGAATTGGATTGGGCAGCGGGTTCGGATGTGGTAACGGAGCGGAAAGACGCGTGGATGATGACTACGACTATCTGGCCAACAACCTGCGAATGAAATGCAACGCTGAATATCAAAAATTTGGCATTTATTTTTCACTTTTAGCCAAAGTAAAACTTCAAAAGCGAACCTTAGGGATTTGGTTTTCTAAAGAAGCTTGCATGGGCATCATTCCGGACCCAGGAGCCTTTTGGCGTGAGAAATGCTTAAATTACACCAATTATTATAATGCTTTTATCGGCAACTCATGCAATGACAACAAAGCCGTAAAGCGCTATCACGAATCCACCAGAGGTTTAGACAAATATCAAATCAGCGTAAAATTTGAGACTGGCAATTTTAAATCTAGGCGTTACTACATAAACCAATAGTATCATGAATAGTCGCTATTGCTCGGCGGCACTCGTTTTGCTGTTAGCGGGGGTATTACTGCAGGAGGCTTCTGCCCAAACCAAGATTTACCTAGATGCTCGAATAGGCGCAGGCTACAATTTTGCAGAAGGTGCGCATTCAGGTAAAGGACAACGCCCTTTCAAAGCCCGACACTTCATCCTGCACAATTTTTTGTACTTGCAGCCGCGAGTTCAGTTCAATGAGCAATGGGCGTTGACGGCAGGATACCGAGGAAGTGAACTGTCTTGGGGCTATAGAATTGAAGTCCCGGATGACGTGACGGTTAACCCTTTTCCGCAAGGGAATCAATCGGCGCGCGCGCGCAGTGCGTACATGCACCAACTGCCGGTGCAACTACATTATACCATTCGGCGAGTCAACTGGATTCCCTTGGACACCCTGGACCGGCTCTACCTGCTCAGCTTCAAACTGGACGTGTTTGCGGGCGGCGGCCTGAACCGGGTCGGTGATAACTGCTTGGCCTGCGGAGACCCCAACCCTACCCCCATCACGGGGCAAACCAATCCTTTTAAGGACGTCATTGAGTTTCGGGAGCAGCCCTACTACCGCCGCACCTGGGGCGGCTTTGTGACGGCCGGGGCCACGGCCCGTTTCTACCGCCGGGGCAAGGAGCGCCTCAATTTCAGCCTGGCCCTGACCCAGGGCCTGACGGACATGCTGACCATTCCGGTGCAGTACAGCTACAACGGCCGGCGCGGGGCCACGGTGTTGCAGGCGCGCGGCTCGGGCATTTCGGCCACGCTGGGGTATCCGATTCTCATCAGTACGTTTCGCCGCCCCTAGCCCAATCAATGTTCCACAAAAAAGCCCGCTGTTGTACGCAGCGGGCTTTTTAATTCGTGGGCTTACTGCCCGCGCAGGCGCTTGTGGTACAGCGCGGCCATGCGCAGCTGGAAATAGTCGTACTTCTCGCGCAGGTGGTCGAACAAGTCGCGCAGCGTGGCATCGCCGCCGAGCTGAGCCCGGGCGGTGAGGATTTCGGCCAGCTCCGAGTCGCTCACGAAGTCCTGGATGCGCAGCTCGCGGCCTTTGGCGTAGGCCGTGTAGAGGTGGGTTTTTACGGTGCTCAGGGCCAGGCCGCGGCGCTCGGAGATGTCTTCGGGCGTGAGGCCCATCTGGTGGAACTGCACGGTGGCGTCTTCGGAGTCGCTCACGGGCTTGTCGGCCGTGGCGGTGGGGGCTGCCAGACGCGGGCGGGCCGCCTCGTTGAACATGCTGTCCGAATCGGAGGGCACGTATTGGCCACCGCCGCCGTGCTCCAGAATGAGCTTGATGAAGGCTTCGCCGTAGGTTTCGAACTTCTTCATGCCCACGCCCGAAATGCCCAACATGCCCACGCGGCTGACGGGCCGCTCGGCCGCCATTTCCTGCAGCGTGGCGTCGGAGAACACCACGTAGGGCGGCACGCCCTGCTCGTCGGCAATGGCTTTGCGGAGCTTGCGCAGCTTGTCGAACAACTGCGCCTCGGGGGTGCCAACAGCGGCGCTGGCTGCGGCGTTGGCGGCTTTTTTGCTGGCGCGGGTGGGCTTTTCTGCCTTCTCCGAAGGCTGGAATTTTTTGAGCGGCAGGGCGAGCTGGCCTTTCAGCACCTGGTGGCCGCGCTCGGTGATTTTTAGGGCGTAGCCTTCCTCGTAGGCGATGTAGAACAGGCCGTCGTTCAGCATCTGGTGGATGTAGCTGTACCAGTCGAGGTAGGGCAAATCATTGCCGGCGCCATAGGTTTTTATCTGGTCGTAGCCGCCCTGCAGCACGGCCTGGTTGCGCATGCCGCGCAGGATGTCAATCAGCAGGGTGATGGCCACCCGCTCGCGGCTGCGGAACACGGCCGAAAGCGCTTTTTGGGCAATGAGCGTGCCGTCGAAGGTCGTGGGCGGGTTGCGGCAGATGTCGCAGTTGCCGCAGTCTTCGCCCAGGGTTTCGGAAAAGTAGTTGAGCAGGATTTTGCGGCGGCAGCTGGCGGCTTCGGCGAACTGCTGCATGCGCTCAAGCTTAGCGGTGTTGAGCTGGGCCTGACGGGCGGGCACGTCCTTGGTCACCATCTCGCGCATCTGCATCACATCAGCGAAGCTGTAGAACAGGATGGCGGTGCTGGGCGAACCGTCGCGCCCGGCGCGGCCGATTTCCTGGTAGTAGCCCTCGATGTTTTTGGGCAGGTTGTAGTGCATCACCCAGCGCACGTTGCTCTTGTCGATGCCCATGCCGAAGGCGATGGTGGCCACGATGACCTGCAGGTCGTCCTGCAAAAAGGCTTCCTGCACCTTGCCGCGCTGCAGGGGCGTCATGCCGGCGTGGTAGTGGCCGGCCTTCACGCCCTTGGCAATGAGCTTCTGGGCCACGGTTTCGCAGGTTTTGCGCGAGAGGCAGTAGATAATGCCGGGGTCCTGCGGGTGGCGGGCGATGTAGTCGAGGATGGAGCCCATGCGGTCCTGGCCGGGGCGCACGAGCAGGTTGATGTTGGGCCGGTCGAAGCTGGACAGGAAGACCTTGGGCTCGGCGAGGTTGAGCTGGGTCTTGATGTCGCGCTGGGTGAGGCGGTCGGCTGTGGCCGTGAGGGCAATGATGGGCGTGTTGGGGAAGTGGTTCCGCAACTGGCCCAGCTGGGTGTATTCCGGCCGGAAGTCGTGGCCCCAGCTCGAAATGCAGTGCGCCTCGTCGATGGCGAACAAGCTGATGTTCACGCGCTGTAAAAACTGCAGGAAGCCTTCCGACAGCAGCTTCTCCGGCGACACGTACAGCAGCTTCAAGTGGCCGCTGACGGCGGCGCGGGCAATGTCGTTCGACTCCGACTGGCCCACGCTGCTATTAATGTAGGCCGCCGCAATGCCGTTGGCTTTCAGCGCCTCCACCTGGTCCTTCATCAGGGCAATGAGCGGCGACACCACGATGCAGGTGCCCTCCGACACCACCGCCGGAATCTGAAAACAGACCGACTTGCCGCCCCCGGTGGGCATGAGCACCACCGTGTCCTTGCCCGAGAGGATGTGCTGGATGATGTCGCCCTGCATGGGGCGGAAATTGTCGTAGCCGTAATACCGTTTCAGGGCCTGGCGGGCAGCGGGCAGCAGGTCGGGTTTGGCGGTAGTTAAGGTATCGGACATGGGGTAACGAGAGTAAGAAGATAAAATAACTATGCGGGCAGGGAAGTTCCAACCACTTTGGCAAAGCAGGCTCCCTAGCGTTTGAGAAGAGAAAGACCAGCCTCTAGCCGAGCTAGAATGAATTCGTCGCGCACCAAAGTCGTCCCGTCATCATCAGACAGGATAAATTCTGGCACAAACAATTCCCTAACTAATTGCTCATTCAACCCTTGGTATGGGCTCTCACTTTCATTGCCGGTTGTAGCAATATTTCCCGAACCATACTGGTCCAGATAGTGAGTGAAAGAAGACTGACCCTCAATGTTTACCGAATAGTCATCCGTTTCCACAAATACTGTGGAGGTAGCATTACCGACCACGTGCAAGTCGCCATGATTATAGTCTCCCCAGAAGACTTCTGCTACTATTAAAGAACCGGTTACGTAAATTTCTTGCCCGCCCACCAGCATGTTTCGAACTCGCAAATCGCCTAATACAATGAGCCCTGCCGCGCCGTCTGTGTCCTCGTTGTAGATATACTTTTCTATCGTCAAATCACCCTGGACTACAATCAAAAAGACGTGCTCGACCTCATCAAAAGGCGCATCCAAATGCAGCTTTTCGATGACGGCTGACTGGTCGAACAAGAGTACAGATTCTTCGTCAAATTCTCCGGTACGCTCTCCGTTCCGCCAAGCAGCCCAGGCATCGACTGGAAGCAGGTGTTTCACCTCCGAGAAGGGAATCCGCTGATAATCCATGACTTTAATTAAAGGTCGGAGTTGGTTTGGGTTTCAGACTTCGACGCCCGCCGGCTCCCCCCATACAGCTCATACTTCAGCAAGCGGCAGTCAATGGGCCCGTTGAACAGCGGCACCCGCCGCGCCGGCTTCAGCCCGATACTCTTCGCCGCTTCCAGATTTCCGGTAAACACGAAGGCGTTGTAGCCTTGGAAATTTGTTTTCAGCGTGTCGCCAATGGCCTTGTACAAAGCCGCCATTTCTGCCTCCTCCCCTATTCGCTCGCCGTAGGGCGGGTTGGTGAGCACAATGCCGGGCTCTTCCTTGGCGGGCGCGGCGGCGTCTTTCACGTCGCGCACCGAGAGGCGCACGCAGTCTTCCAGGCCCGCGGCCGTGATGTTGGCTGCTGCCATGTCGATGACTTTGGGGTCGAGGTCGGAGCCGGCCAGGTAGGCTTGGGGCTCTTCGATGCGCTGGGCCTTGGCTTCTTCGCGCACCTGGTTCCAGAGTTCGGGGTCGAAGTCGTACCAGTTTTCAAAGCCAAACTTGCCTTGGTGAAACAAGCCCGGCGCAATGCGCTGGCTGATGAGCCCGGCTTCGGTGAGGATGGTGGCCGAGCCGCACATGGGGTCGATGAGGGGCTTTTTGCCGTCCCAGCCCGACAACAGCACCAAGCCAGCGGCCAGCACCTCGTTCAGGGGCGCTTCGTTGGTGTGCTGGCGGTAGCCGCGGCGGTGCAGTGAGTCGCCGGCCGCGTCGAGGCTGAGGATGACTTCGTTTTCCGACATGCGCAGGTGCAGCCGGATGTCGGGGGTGCGGGTGTCCACGCTGGGCCGCTCGCCGGTGCGGGCCCGGAACTGGTCCACGATGGCGTCTTTGGTGAGCTGCGACACGAAAAGCGAGTGCTCGAACGTGGAGCGGTTGACCACTGAAGTGATGGCGAAAGTTTGGCCGGGGCCGATGAAATCCTGCCAGTCGACCCGGCTCACTTCGCGGTACAGGCCCTTCTCGTCGGCGGCGTGGAAAGCAGCGAAGGGCCGCAACAGGCGCATGGACAGGCGGCTCCACAGGGCCGTTTCATACAGCAGGCGGTGGTCGCCGATGAACTCTACGGCGCGCGAGCCGATGTGCGTAATGTCGGCCCCGAGGTTGTAGAGCTCGTCGGCGAGCAATTCTTCCAAGCCGAACTGGGTGGTGGCGGTAAGGTGCATAAGTAGCGCGGACTGTGTAGTCCGCGTCCCGGCGGCGCCAGAAAAACCCAGCGGTGCCGAAACGCGAACCACAAAGTTCGCGCTACTTTCGCCTTTCGCCGTCCCACTCCTGCATTTATGGCCACTGCTCCCCTCACCACTGCTACCAGCACCGCCGCGCCCGCCCGCTCCTACGCCGGACCCATGGTGCTGATGACCACGCTGTTCTTCCTCTTCGGCGCCGTCACCAACTTCAACGACGTGCTCATGCCCTACCTCAAGGACGTGTGCCAACTCACCGATTTGCAGTCTTCGGCCGTGCAGTCGGCTTTCTTCGGAGCGTATTTTCTGATGTCGTTGCCGGCCGGCTGGGTTTTGAAAAAACTGGGCTACCAGCGCGGCATCGTGGTGGGCTTGCTGGTGATGGCCGGCGGCGCGCTGCTCTTCATCCCGGCCGCCGACTCGCGGCAATTCGCCCTATTCCTCACGGCACTGGCCACCTTGGGCGCCGGAGTTACGCTGCTGCAAGTGGCCGCCAACCCTTACGTGAGCATCCTGGGCCCGGCACGTGGCGCGGCGGCTCGGGTGAGTGTGGTGGGCGTGGCCAATAACTTCGGCGGCAGCCTTTCGCCGCTGGTGGGCGGCTTGGTGCTGTTTGGTGGCTCGGTGGCGCTGAAAGCCCGGCTGGCCGCACTGCCGCTGAACGAGCGCCTGGCTCAAGAGTCGCAGCTAGTAAAAGGGCCATACATTGGCCTAGCGGTATTTTTGGTGCTGCTGGCGGCTATGTTTTTCTTCCTCGTCAAGCTCCCCGACATCGAAGGCATTCCCGAGGAAGCCGCCGAAGAAGCCCGACCTATGGCGGCGGGCCGCACGTCGGCGCTGGCGTTCCCCCATTTGGTGCTGGGCGTGGTGGCCATTTTCGTGTACGTGGGCGTGGAAGTCGGACTGGGCTCGTTTCTCATTCGCTACGGCGAGTCGCAGGGCATCCAGCAGCTTTCGGCCTTCACCCAAAGCCTGGTGCGCGGCCTCAACGTGGCCACCAACTACGTCGGCGTGTTGTTTGGCCAAGACCCGGCCCCGATTGACACCACTGCGGGCTTCACCAAGGCCGTGGGCGCCGTGCTGGTGGCGTCGTACTGGTTCGGCTCGCTGATTGGCCGGGTGGTGGGCATCCCGTTGTTGCTCCGGTTTCACAACCGCGCGCTGCTGGTGGCGGTGTGCGCCGCGGGCGTGGCGCTGGTGGGCGCGAGCATCCTGAGCACCGGCGAAACCGCCCTGTGGCTCATCGTGCTGTGCGGCCTGATGAACTCCATCATGTGGCCCGTCATCTTCCCGCTGGCCATCACCGGGTTGGGCCCGTTCACCAAGCAAGGCTCTTCTTACCTGATTATGGCCATTGTTGGCGGGGCACTGATTCCGCCGCTTATGGGCTGGCTGGCCACCAATGGCGGGGGCCTGCGCGTGGCGTTTGTGGTGCCGGCGCTGTGCTATTTGTACCTGCTGTTCTATGCGCTGAGCGGCTACCGCGTACGGTAATGCCCACCGTTGCAAGGCCCTACGGTTGAACTTGCGCCGGAGGGGGCTCGTAGTAATCCGATGGAAACGCCAACCGCTCCCCGCACCTACCGGCTGCTCAGCGCCGGCAACGTGGCCCTGGTTACGGGCATTGTGATAGTACTGACCGTAGTGGCGGTGTGGCTTTTTGGGCTGGGCCAGCAGCGCTCGCTGTTCGCCAATTCCCTCATCTCGACCACCATTTTATTCACCGCCTTCTTCCTCTTCATCACCGTGGGCCTATACCACGGCGTGAAGCTGCGCGACGACGTAAGGCGCCTCACCGACCGCATCAACCGCAAAAATTTCCCCAGCGCCGACGGCCTCGAGTCGCTGCCTTCGCTGGACATGAACGATGGTGGCGTGCTGGGCTTTCTGGCCGCCATTCTAGTGGCCCTGGTGGTAGCGGTGGTGGCGGTTTTCATTATTTGGCTCCTCGGGGCCGTGCTCTGGGCCGGAGTTCTGGTTTTCGCCGCCATGCTCTACTGGGTGTTTTTCCGGGCGTTGCGGCTGGTATTCAAAAACTCCAACCGCTGCCGCGGCCAGTTGGGCGCCAGCATGTGGCAAGGCTTCTGGCACGCCAGCTTGTACACCGTCTGGATTTACGGCATCATCTACGCGGCTCATTACTTGGGCTAAATGCCGCTTGGCCAATTCCCCAGATACTGGGGCGGCACGGCATCTACCAGCCACACGCCGTTGCCGGACTCGTAGAAAACGCTGCCCGCCGCGTGCAGCCCGGCGGCATCTACCATCAGAATAATTGGCTGGCCCCGGCGGGCGCCCACGCGGCGGGCCGTTTCCTCGTCGGGCGAAAGGTGCACGTGGTGGCGGCTCATTTTCTGCAAGCCATCCCGTTTGATGGCCGGCAGCGCGGCCGGCGCCGTGCCGTGGTAGAGCACGGCCGGTGGCGTAGCGGGCGTCAGTTGCAAGTCGACTTCCACGCTGTGGCCCTGCTGGGCGCGGATGCGCGTGCCGTCTTCGCTGAACGCAAAACGCTGCTTGTCGCTGCCCGCCACCACTTCGGTCAGTTCATCAAGGCTGATGGCGGTGCCGTGCGCTGCACAAGCGGCCAGCAGTTCCTCCACGCCCACCCAGCCGCCGTCTTGCAGCGTCAGGCCAATGGCGGCGGGTTTGTGGCGAAGGTGCAGGCTCAGGTATTTGCTCAGGCGAGTGGCTTGTTTGGTATCCATGGCGGCAAAGTTCGTCTAAGTGGCAGTTGTAAAATTTATGAGGAGCAAATGCATTTGAATAATATCTTGCATTGAGAACGCACAGAAATGTCCCGCCCGGACTACATGCTTAGGCACAAACAGCGCCTTAAGAGTACAAAACGCCCGCGGGGAGTACAAAGAAGATTGCACAAGCACAAGCGCAATTCCGCGGGCACAAAGCATAGGCTGTTAGCACAAGCATAAAGCTCATTTCTGCTTCGTGAGCGAAATATTCTGCCCACACGCCACGGCCGGTACCTTTGCGGCATGGTACTCGAAGAAAACGTCTCCCTCCGCCCTTACAATACCTTTGGCCTCGACGTGCGGGCCCGCTATTTCGCCCGCTTCGCCTCCGCCGACGAGCTGCGCGAATTGCTGAAGCAGCCCGAAGTGCAGGCTGCCGAAAAGCTCATCCTCGGCGGCGGGTCCAACCTGCTCTTTACCCAGGACTTCGAGGGCGTGGTGCTGAAAAACGAAATTCGCGGCCTGGAAATAACCAGCGAAGACGCCGACGCCAACACCGCCCTGGTGCGGGCCGGCGCCGGCGAAAGTTGGCACGGCCTGGTAGAATACGCCCTCGACCAGAACCTGAGCGGCATCGAGAACCTCTCGCTCATCCCCGGCACGGTGGGCGCGGCCCCGCTCCAGAACATCGGCGCGTACGGAGCCGAGCTGCGCGACACCTTCGACCACCTCGAAGCCCTGGAGCTGAGCACCGGCGCGCTGCGCGTGTTCACGGCTGGCGAGTGCGGCTTTGGCTACCGCGAAAGCGTGTTCAAAAACACGCTCAAAAATCAGTTTGTGGTCACGGCCGTCAGCCTGCGCTTGCACCGCAAGGCCCGGCCCAACGTGCGCTACGGCGCCATCAGCGACACGCTGGCCGAACTCGGCATTGCGGGCGAGCCCACGCCGCACGACGTGAGCCGGGCCGTGGTGCACATCCGCCGCAGCAAGCTGCCCGACCCGGCCGAAATTGGCAACGCGGGCTCTTTTTTTAAGAACCCCGAGGTGTCCCAGGCCAAGTTCGACCAGCTCAAAAGCCAGTACCCCGACTTGCCGGGCTACCCCGTGCCCGGCGGCGTAAAAGTGCCCGCCGCGTGGCTCATCGAGCGGGCCGGCTGGAAAGGCCTGCGCCGCGGCCCCGGCCCGGGCACCCACGGCGTGCACGACCGCCAAGCCCTGGTGCTGGTGCACCACGGCGGCGCCACCGGCAACGACCTGCGGCAGCTAGCCGAGGAAATAATTGCGTCGGTGCGGCAGCAGTTTGCAGTTGAGCTTCACCCGGAAGTTAATATTATGTGATTTAGCATGATTCCGGATAAATGCAATTGATGAAGCACTGATTAGCAGGAAATAGATAATTTATCGTCAACTTTGCAATAGCACCTCCGCTGTCGGTCTGCCTATTCTGCAATTATCATGACAACTACACTGCTTCTCGTTGCGGGCTTGTTTTCGCTGACTTTCCCGGCGGCTGTTGCTGCCGAAGCTCCCGGCGTGCCGCCCGTGCTCAGCGTGAAAGCCGCTCGCGAGCTGGGCGCCGGCAGCACCGTTACGGTGCGGGCCGTGGTGCTCAACGGCGACGAGATGGGCAACATCCGGTACGTGCAAGACAGCGAGGCGGGCCTGGCCCTCTACGCGCACCCGGCCAAGCTGCCGGGCTTCGGCGAGCTGCGGGCCGGCGACAGCATTCAGGTGACGGGCCAGCTCAAGCTGTACAACGGCCTGCTGGAAATGGACCCCGTGGCGTCGTTGCATAAGCTGGCTGGCGGCCGGCGGCTGCGGGCCGTGGAAGTAACCGCCGCCCAGGCCACCACGGCCTTCATCGAATCCAACGAAAGCCGCCTGATGGAAATCAAAGGCGTGACGCGCCTGCTCACGCCCGCCAACACCCCGGTGCGCACCCTGGCCGGCAACGCGAACTACCTCATCAACGGCCTGCCCGGCGCCCTGGTGCGCGTGACGGCCGCCAGCACCGGCCCCGACGGCCTCATCGATTCCCCGCTGCCTACCGCCGAGCCCTTCGACCTGCGCGGCGTGCTGAGCCAGTACGCACCAGGCGGCACGGGCGGCTACCAGTTGCTACCCCGCCTGGCCACCGACATGGTGCTCGGTGGCGGCCTGCCCCGGCTCACCGAAGAGCCCGTGCCGGTCGACGTGAACCCGACGGGTTTCACGGTGGTCTACTCCACCCTCAACCCCGGCGACACCCGCGTGCGCTACGGCCTCGATGCCAAGAAGCTGAAAGAAGTGAAAACGGACCCCACCCCGACCACCCACCACAGCCTGACCCTGAGCGACCTGATTCCGGGCACCACCTATTACGTGGAAGTTAGCTCGCGCAACGCGGCGGGCACCGAAACGGCGCCACCCGTGCCCTTTATCACGAGTTCTGGCAAGCAGGCGCGCCCCACGAGCAAGAATTAAGCGCCCGCCGTTGGGGACGGGGCAGCGGTGGAATAACCACCGGTAGACAGTCCCAAAAAAGGCGGCCCCATTGCCGGGGCCGCCTTTTTTGTTGTCCCATTATCTATGCTGGGAGAAGGCGGCCCCGCCGCAGGTACCAGCCCGCCAGCACCGCCCCGGCGACCAACAAGAACAGCACCCCGCCGTCGATGGGAGTTTCCACGGGTTGCTGTTGTTGCTGCATCTCGTTGCTTTCCATCGTGTCCAACGACGCGTTTGCGGCCAGGGTCTGCTCCTGCTTGCGGTAGAGCGCCGCTTTTTGCGCGTCGTTTTCCAGGGCCAGAAAGGAGGTGTAGGGCGTCATGATGCGCGCCCGGAAGCTGGCTTGGATGAAGGGCACCCGCTCGCGCTCGGTGGTTTCGGGGTGAAAGTTTTGCCACTGGGTATAGCCCTGGAGGGCGAGGCCCGTGAGCCATCGGTTGCCGGCTGCAGCCGCCTGTTGCATGCGGGGGTTGGGCTCGGCCAGCACGATGTCGGGCACGTCGTTGTCGGGCAGGTAGGCGCGGGGCTGGGCGGCCGTGGGCCAGGCCCGCACGGGCACGGCCGCACCGGGTGGCTGGGCCGCTTCAGGCCGCGGCTCTACCGAGGCGCTGCGCAGCGAGTGCGGCACGAGTTGCCCGGCGCCGGTTAGTTCGTAGAACAAGTCGCTTTCCGGGTAGGCGCTGCTGAAATCAGCAAAATCATCGTCGAGCACCGCGTTTTTCAGGTTGTCTGTCACCACTACCAGCACGGGGTATTCGGCGCGGGGGCGCTGTTGGCTTTCAAACAACGTCCGGCGGATGGCCCCCGTCAGGTAAAACCCGCCTTCGCGGGCGGTGCTCCGCAGGGCCTCTTCCCAGTCGGAGCCTGCCACCGGGGTGCAGTACGCATTCACCAGGCTGAAGCGCGCGGGGCCGCCGTTGGGCAAGGGCAGCGCCAGCTGGCGGGCAACGCGGGCGCGGTAGTCGGCCACCGTCGCGCCGGAAGCAGCCGAGGCGTCGAGCAGGAAATGGTAGTAGGGCCGGCGCTGCACCAGCGGCAGGTTTTTCTTGGCCTGGGCGCTGAGGTAGACCACGCCGCGGTCGGGGGTGGGCACGGGCGCGGCGCTCGGCGGGGCGGCAGCGGCGTCGCCCAGCGCCACGGTTTGGCCGTCTATCATCACGGAAACCGGCTCCTTGTGCAGCAGTTGAACGCGGGTGTAGCGCGGCTCGCTCCGAACGACCGGGTACACGCGCAGGCTCACTTGGTTGGGGCCCAGGTAGTAGAGCAGGCCGGGGTCGCGGCTCTGGCGCTCGTTCAGGATTTGGGCAAATACCCACATGGCGGCCTTCTTTTCGGCCAGAATGCCGCGCTCCTGCCGGTTGCCGATGGTGAGGTAATAGTCGCCCACCCAGCAGCCCGGCGGCAGGGTCAGGCGCGTGCTGTACTCCCCGTCGGACTCGGTGACGTCGGTGTTGGCAATTTCCAGGTTGACCCAGCTCACCCAAGCTTGCTGCCGGGCGTCGTAGGTGCTGCTGGCGCTCAGGTTCCGCAGCGCGGGCCCGAAGTTTCCCTCCCGGCGGGAAACGAAGCGCCGCTCGGCCACGGTCTGCACGGCGGGCAGGCCGGTAAACACCCGCTCCAGGTCGGCCATTTTCTCTTCGGACAGCATCAGGTTGTCCAGCACCAGCCAGTTGTAGTACGTCGACAGATACGGCAGCTGATGGCCGGCAAAAAAGTCTCCCCAGTTGCGTGCCTTGTGCTGCTTCACCACGGCCAGGGTGCGGCTCAGCGCCGCGGCGTCCAGGCGCGAGGTTTCCGCGTAGTTGGGCGTGTACACGTAGGCCAGGGCCTCGTGCAACACCTTCCGGCTGTGCCAGTAATCCAGGGTGATGGATACCGGCAAGGCGGCCAGCCCCGCCAGCAGCGCGCCCACGGCCACCGCGTGGGAGTACACGGCGCGCACCACGGCCACGTCCTCGCTCAACTGCCGCACGTGGATGACAAACAGCAGCACGGGCGTCATTATCAGAAAGCCCGTGCCAATGAGAATGATGGCCGGAATGGACAGCGGCAAAAACGGCAGGAACACCATGAAAAAGTAGAACGTGTAGCCAAACAGCGCGCTGCGGCCCAGCAGCAACAGCAGCCGCGGCAAGGGCCGGGCGCTGCTGGGCAGGCACAGCAACACCCCGTTCAGCACCGCCAGCCCGTAAAACCAAGGGCTAGAAAAGTTGCCGAAAATGCCGCCCGAAGACTGAAAGCCGCCCCCGAAAAACAGGCCACTGTTCACCGCCAGGCCCAGCAGCGGCAGCACAATGGTGAGCAGCACCTTCCACAGCAGCGCCGTTTCGGCCCAGACGCCGTCTTTGCGCATCGCCATGATGAACACCGCCCGCACCAAGAAAAAGAAGAAGCCCAGGGTGCTGACCACCAAGGCCGGAACAAGTAGTATTTCCTCCAACACCGACCACGGCAGCAACCTTACCAGCCAGCTCACTATCGGAAAACCAACGGCGCTGGCGACCAACACGCCGAAGGCAAACGCAATGTTGGCCAGCGCCGACTGATTGTGGTCCTCGGGCGTAAACTTGGCCACCACCGCCAGCACCGCGTGCGCCAGCGTGGGCATAAGGAAGGTCCAGGCCATGAGGAAGGGGTCGGTGGGCACCATCCAGGCCGGGACGCTCCAGGGCAGCAACTCGCGCGAATTGGCCGTGAACCAGCACAGCAGCAGGCTATAGGCCACCAGCACCACCACGCTGTACCAAATGCTCAACGGCTGGTGGCGTTGCCATTGCAGACCGGCGTAGCCGGCCACCCCCGCCCCCAGCAGCGCCAGCGCCAGCCCACCCCCCTGCCACTGCGCCACGCTGGCCGGCGGCAGCAAGCTGCGCACCACCGAAAACTCGCCGTAACACAGCGCCAGCAGCAGCAGCACCGGCGCGGTATTGATTAGGAACACCCATTGGGGCTTGCGTAGGCTGTGCATTAGCTGGGTCCGACCGCGGCCGGCTTGAAGTGGAAAACAGGACAGGCCGCACGAGGCGAACCCTTAGCCCTAACGTCACAAATGTATTATGAAGTACTTTGTATTTCAAAGTATATTTTTAGACCAACTACTGCATTGACAAAAAAGGCCGCTTCCTGAGCAGGAAGCGGCCTTTTTCGATAACGAAGCTGTTTAGGAAGCACGTCGCTGACCGGTCGGTCCGACGCCCGAGGCGTCCGACCGGTTATCGGTCACCGGCCGGCGGCGTATCGTCGTCACGGCAACCGGTCGGACGCGTAAGGCGTCCAATCGGGCGGAGCCGACCTTTGCAACAGTTTCAGTTACCCATTCAATAATTTATGCCGCCTGATGGGCTTGTTCTGGCGCAGCAGCCAAGCGTGGTAGCAGGTGGGCACGTCGTTCGTCCATCGGCGCAGCAACAACAGGATGGCCACAATCTCGAGCCGGCTGGCTACCCCAAGGCAAAGGGAAGCGGTGAACAGCACTTGGGAATCGCAGGTAGTGATTATCTGGACAAGGGCCGCGAAAGACGCCAGCACCCAGGCCTTGGCGCCCCACGAATGCGTGGCGATTTCCTTGCCGAACCGGAGGTAGGACACGGCATAGGTGAAGCCTTCCAGCGCGAGCAGCGCCCACAATTGGGCGGCGTGCCGGGCAAAGAAGCTGGGACAAGCCAGGTAAGTGGCCACCAAAACCAGGGCCCAAAACGCTTGGTCGACCGCGGAATCGAGCCGGCGCAGCTTCTCGGTCGACACGCCCAGGCGGCGGGCCACAATGCCGTCGAACACGTCGGTGAGCAGCCCCAGCGTGAGCAAGCCCACCGCCCACGCCGCAAAATGGCCCACGCCCATACTACTAAGCACAACCAACAACCCGCCAAGGAGCAGCCGGGA
Organism: Hymenobacter sp.; assembly: GCF_036388155.1. Taxonomy (NCBI): domain Bacteria; kingdom Pseudomonadati; phylum Bacteroidota; class Cytophagia; order Cytophagales; family Hymenobacteraceae; genus Hymenobacter; species Hymenobacter sp. The sequence continues at coordinate 53,564 of NZ_DASVSI010000025.1, forward strand.
GTAAACGAGCATTACCGGGAGGTGCCGCATCGAGGTCGCGAGCCGCACTAGCTAATGGAAGACGGCTCGGCGGGGCCGGTGGGCCGGGTGTCGCGGGTGTTTTTCTGCACCGCGATGGCCGCGAACAAGCTCAGCACAAACGCCATGGCGTAGAAGCCTTTTTCGCTGGCCGTGAGGGTGGCATTCCACAGGCCCACGGTGAGGAGCACCACCGTCAGCAGCACCGACACCCAGCTGATGCCGTAGTACAGGTTGGTGACCGGGATGCCTTCGAGGCGGTCGCGCACGCTTTTCTGCACCGAAATGGCGGCAAACAGGCCGTACATCAGCACGGTAAAATAATAGCCTTTCTCGTTCAGCGCCATTTCGGCGTTCCACAGGCCAATGTTGTAGGCGACGACCCCGGCGAGCAAGGCGGCCCAGGAAGCGGCCACGAAAGCCGGCGAGGGTTGCGGGTTGGGCTGGGGGGCAAATTGAGGGTTCATGGTACAGAAAATGGTGATTGAGTGACGCGGCGGCCGGCTCGCTTAGGAACTCTGACAACGCGAAGCAAACCTACCGCCGCCTTCGCTCGGTCGCTAGTCGAAACTCGGCTGCATCAGACTTTTCAGCATGCGAACCCAGGCAGCATGTTCATTCATGTAAATGCATACTGAATGCCCTGAGCCTATTTTTCAACTGATGCAAACCCAAATAATTGGGACAATTCAAGCTTTGCTCCGCGGCCTTTTTGGGGCCATTTCCACGTGCGGTTGCGGGCAAGGTAGCCAGCCAGTTCAAATCATCGGGAGCTGAATGCGCAGCGCCGCGGCCGTGGCGCGGCCAACCACGCCGTCGGCTTCGTCCTCGCCAAACTGCTTCGTTTGGTAGGCCAGCACAGCCTGCAGGGTGTTTCGGCCGAAAGCGCCGTCCTTGTTCGTGTAGAAAAAACCGGCCCGCTCCAGCGCGTTTTGCAGCGCGAGCACGGCGCTGCCCTGGGAGCCAAAGCGCAGCCTCCCCTCTAGTGGGCCGGGAGCGGCGGCCACGGCGGCCGCATCGGCGCAGCGAAACAAGGCATAGGCAAACCGCTGCTGGCTGGTGCCGTGGTAAATGGCGTCGTAAAACTTTTTCCAGTAGGAGGTATTGCTCAGCGCGCCCCGCTTCTGGCACTTGGGCTGGCCCACAATCACCTGGCAGCCGGCGCTGCTGTAGGCGCCCACCAGGCTGTCGGTGTAGGCCGCGTGCAGGTTGTCGTTGGGGTTGCCCACCTCCACCAGGTCGGTGTTGGTGAAGTCGTAGTCGTCGTAGGAGCGGCGGTAGCCGATGTTGGTGGCCAGGCGCAGGGCCTGGTGCGCGCTGGCGGGGCTGGGGTTGTGGTAGCCCTTTTCGTAATAGTTGTAGTAGCCGCTCATCATGCAGTTGCACTTGGCACGCCCTTCAATGTTGCCCTTGATGTAGCGCAGGTGGGGCACGGTGCTGCCCGGAAACAGCGCAATTTGATTTTGCACCGGGTTCCAGATGCCGAGCAGGCACCGGGGCTCGGCGTAGTTCACCACCGCCGGCTTGATGGCGTGCGCGTCGCGAAATTCCTCGCACTTGGTGCCCGCCGACGCCGCCCCCCGAATGCCGAAAAGGATGTAGGCCGTTTCAGAAAACGGGTAAGAATTGACCCGCAGCAGCTTGCGCAAATTGTCGGCAGAAAAAGTCGTGGCCATGACAAAAGGGTTAAAAGTCAGAATCATCCACAATTTAATCTAACATTCAGTTACTACTATGTAATGAGCCAAAAAAAGTCCGCCTTTCGGGGCGGACTCTTATATGAGCGTAGAACCTATTCGATAATGAATTCTTAGAGAATCTGTTAAAAATGTCGCTGCCCGGTCCGACGCCCTAGGCGTCCGACCGGTTGTCGGTCCACGGCCCTTTGGGTATCGGGTTTGCGGCAACAAGTCGGACGCCTAAGGCGTCGGACCGGGCAGGACCGACTTCCTAAATAGCTTCAGAAAAGAGAATGGTCCTGCGGAGCCTGCCGAAGCATCTTTTCCGTGCATTTAATATTGCATAGAGATGCTTCGGCTGCGCGGACGCCAGATGAGCAGGACCGGTCGGACGTTTTCCCAAATGGGTGTCTGCTTTCCGCTATTTCAGCACGGCAATGGTCACGCCGTCGCCGCCCCGGTCGGCGTGCTCGTCGGCCACGCTGGCCACGGCGCGCTGCGAGCGCAGGTAGTCTCGCACCACTTGGCGCAGCACGCCGTTGCCGCGGCCGTGCAAGAACTTGATTTCGGGCATGCCCAGCATCACGGCGTCGTCCACGAAGCTCATGGTTTTGGTGAGGGCATCCTCGGCGCGCTCGCCGCGCAAGTCCAGTGTGGGGCTGAAGCCGGCCATCCGGTCGGTAATGTTCACGCCGTTGCCTCCTCCCCCGCCGCCACTCAGCTTGCCGGCTTTGGCCTTGGCGGCCTGCTCCCGCTCGCGGATTTCGGCGCGGCCCAGCTTTTCGAGCTGGCTCACTTTGGTCAGGGTTTTCATGCCGCCAAACATGACTTCGGCGGTTTTGCCCTTCACGCTGACGACCTCGCCGTGGCCTTCCTGGCCGTACAGGGCCACTTTGTCGCCGGCCTGCAGCTCGCCGGCTTCGGCGCGCTCGCGGGTGGCTTTGGGTTTGGGCGGCTCAATCTGCAGCTCGGTCCGCACGAAGGTGTCCAGCTTCTCGCGGGCGGCCTTGTTGATTTCCTTGTCGGCTTGGCCGCGGCGGATTTCGCCAATGGTGGCTTCAATCTGCTGGTTCGTGTTCACCAGCAAAGCTTTGGCCTGCTGCTTGGCGGTGCGCAGCGTTTCGAGGCGGGTGTCTTCGAGGTGCTGCTTGAGGTCCTGGTATTCCTGAGCGGCGCGCTTGAGGCGCTTTTCGGCCTTGGTGGCTTCGGCCGTGCGCTGTTCTAGCTCGGTTTTCTCCTTTTCGAGGCCTTCAAGCAGGCGGTCGTAACGGATTTTGTCCTTGCCCACCAACTGCGATGCCCGCTCCACCACCTCTTTGGGCAAGCCGATTTTGCGGGCAATTTCGATGGCGAAAGACGAGCCCGGCTTGCCCACTTCAAGGCGGTACAAGGGCTGCAGCCGCTCGGGGTCGTAGCGCATGGCCCCGTTGATGAGGTGCGGGGTGCGCTCGGCGAAGTTCTTCAGGTTGGTGTAGTGCGTGGTGATGACGCCGAACACGCGCGAATTATTCAGCTGGTCGAGCACGGCTTCGGCGATGGCGCCGCCCAGGCTGGGCTCGGTTCCGGTACCAAATTCGTCAATCAGCACCAAGCTCTTCTTGCCCGCCAGCAGCATGAATTGCTTCATGGCCATGAGGTGCGAAGAGTAGGTCGACAAGTCGTTTTCGAGGCTCTGCTCGTCGCCGATGTCCAGGAAAATGTCCTCAAACACGCCGGCTTCGGAGTTGTCGGCGCAGGGAATGAGCAGGCCCATTTGCAGCATGAACTGCACGAGGCCCACCGTTTTCAAGCTCACCGATTTGCCGCCCGCGTTGGGACCGGAAATGATGAGAATGCGCTGCTCGGCGTTCAGCTCCAAGTCGAGCGGCACCACTTCGCGGGCGTCGCCGTTGTCGCGCTTGTGCTGGGCAAACGCCAGCTGCAGCAGCGGGTGGCGCACCTGCACCCACTTCAGCATGGGCTTGTTGTGCAGCACCGGCAGGCGGCAATCGAGCGTGAGGGCCAGGCGCGCCTTGGCCCGAATGAAGTCAATCAGCCCGAGATAGGAATAGGCTTTGCGCAGGTCCGGGATGTGCGGGCGCAGCTGGTCGGTGAGGGCCGTGAGAATGCGAATCAGCTCGCGGTGATAGGCGTTGTCGAGGTCCTTGATGTCGTTGTTGAGCTCAAAAACGGCTTCCGGCTCGATATACACGGTCTGGCCCGAGGCCGACTCGTCGTGTATCAGGCCTTTCACTTTGCGCTTGTGCTCGGCAATGACGGGCAGCACCAACCGGCCGCCCCGAATAGTCGGCTCGGCATCGCCGGGAATCCAGCCCTCGGTTTTGGCGTGGCGCAGGATGCCGGCAATCTGCTTGCGCAGCTGGCCCTGACGGGCAATGAGCTCCTGCCGAATCTGGCGGAGCAGCGGCGAAGCGTCGTCGCGCACCTGGCCTTCGTCGTCCACCACGCGGTCCATGGCGGCCAGCAAGTTGCGGTCGACCTGAATGCCAATGCCCAGCAGCCGCAGCGTGGGATACAAGCCGGCATCGGCCTCCGAAAAGAAGCTGAGGGCCTGCCGGATGGTGCGCAAGCTCATCTTCACCTCAAAAAAGGCGTCCACGTCGAGGTAGGCCCCCGGCAGGGCGGCGCGCTTGAGATGGGCCTTGGCGTCGTGGTAGTGCGAGGCCGGAAAGTCAGCGCCGCTGCGCAGCAGGTAGGCAAACTCGTCGGCCTGTTGCAGCAGCTTCAGCAGCGGCTCGTGCTTGGTTTGGAACTCCATGCGGGCCACGTACTGGCGGCCCAAGGCACTCAGGCAGTTGGCCTCAAGCTGCTCGCGCAGGGTGCTGAAGCCAATCTTTTGTTCGAAATGTTGGGGTAAGAGCAAGAAAGTAGTCTTTCGGTATTCGAGAATAGGATACGAAGGTAAACAGCTGAAAGGGCGGGAAGATTCGCGGGAACTGCCGCAATTGTGCTACCCCGACGCGGGCCTCGACCACTGGCTGCTCATGCGCCTTCGCAAGCGCGGACCTCCAGCGCCCCACCGACTCAAAAAAAGCTACGGCTTGGGCCTTGAGAAATAGGACATTTGTGCGACAAACCCCTTAGCTTTGACCCTAAATATACTTTTACAATTTAATTTTTCTATGAAGAAATTTTACCCGTTTGCCTTGCTCGGAACGGTATTGGGAATTACTGCGTGCAAGGAAGAAGTTTACGTCCTCGATTCGTATTCTACCATGCGCTACGACGTGCTGGCTCTGCCCGCCGCCGCCGACACGCTCGGGCTGAACACCGTCGACTTTGTTTCGGCCCGCGAGGGATTTGTGGGCGGAGCGAAGGGCTCGCTCTTCGCCACCACCGATGCCGGCGCTACCTGGACGCGCCGCAGCCAGCCCTCGCTGGGCACCATCAACAAGCTGCTTTTCACCTCGGCCACCGCCGGCTGGGCGGGCACCAGCAGCGGCCTCTACCGCACCACCAACGGCGGCCAAACCTGGCAGCGGCTGAGCCTCTCCGATGCCTACGGCTCCGGAGCCGGCGAAGTGACGGACGTGCAGTTTGTGACGCCCCAAGTCGGCTACGCGGTGGGCGCGGGGGCCATCATCAACAAAACCACCAACGGCGGCACCACCTGGACCAACACCCACCGCCGCATTGACAAGCGCTACACGTTCCGGGCCGTGTCGTTCACGTCGGCGGACTCGGGCACCGTGGTGGGCGACGAACAGTCGCGGTGGATAACCGCCAACGGCGGACAAACCTGGGACATATTCGACTACCTCGGCAACCCCCAGGACAACACCACCCACGACATCCTGCGCCTCAACCTCAAAACGTACATGCTGGCCACTCCGCACGGTTTCGAGGCCTACTCGCCGCAGGCGCTGGGCTATTCCGAAACCGACGACGAGCGCTACGGCTACCCCGTGTACGGGCTGGCTTCGGCCGGGCCCAAGGGGCCGGTGGTGGCCGTGGGCGAGCGCACCCTCATTCGGCGCGACCCGGCTTATTCGAAGAGCGAGCACACGCCCTGGGCGTACGTGCACGCCCCCGATGGCACCAGCTTCACGGCCACGTTCCGGGCCGCCGACTTTGCCGACGCCGGCACTTTTTATGCCGTGGGCTCGCGCGGGCTCATCTACCGTTTTCACTATCAATAACCGATGAACAAGTATTTCTTCGCGCTGGCCCTGGTGGCCGGCGCCGCCCTGGCACGCCCCGTTCAGGCTCAGGTCAGCAAGTTCAACGGGGCATTGGGCGTTGGCTTGGTGCCGTTGCGCGCCACGGGCCCCGCCCAAGCCAACCCCGACGGCTATTACGGCACGCCCAATGGCTACGTGCTGGAAACGACTAACGCCAACCTGTTTCTGCTCAACGGCAGCCTGGGCTTCGACGCCCCGCTCTACCAGATGAGCGCCGGCGAGCAATCCTTTGGCGTGTCGCTGAATGCGCACGCCGGCCTGCTGGGCACGACGCGCCAGGACGTGGACGGCTTCAACCGCTCGCTCATCCTCGATTTTCCGGAGTACATCACCTACCGCTACGGGGCCAAAGCGAGCAAGCATTCCAAAAAAGACTTCGGCCTGGGCGTGGGCCTGGGCTACCGTTTTTGCCGGTTTTTCCTGCCTTTCAACTCGCCCAGCGCCATGCTGGAGGGCGTGTATTCCACCTCGGATACCGATTGGTTTATCCGGCTCAGCGCTGACCTGAAGCCCATGCGCTTTTACAACTATTACTCGAGCGCTGGTCTGGTAGAAGCCATTCGCATTCGGGAGTTCAACCTGACCGTTGGCAAGTCTTTTTAGTCCACAGAATCATCCCTAGCCTCTTCTCTTTTTCTGCTCTTTTATTCATGAAAAACCTTTACTGTTCGCTGACGGCCACGCTCCTGCTAGCCGGCGCCAGCAACGCCGTGGCCCAGCAAAAACCTGCTCCCGCCCCCCTGCAATCGGTGCAAAGCATCAGCCTGGGCGAGCACGCCATGCTGGCCGGCACCTTGGTCCTGCCCAACCACAATACGGTGCTGCTGCTCACCGACGCGGTGACGTTTGACATCACGGCGCATTGCCTGGCCCCCGATGGTCGCACCGTCTGGAAAACGGCCCTCAACCGCTACCAGCGGCCCTTGGGCAGCAATTTGTTGTTCGATACGCGCGACATCGCCATTGGGCGCGAAGCCCGCGAAAACAAGCAGCTGCAAAAAGACAAGCTGGCGGCCTCCCTCTACCCGGTGAACGTGTTGACCGATGGCAACACCGTGGTGCTGGTCGAGCGGCTGGACGAAGACGCGCTCAAGAAGCTCAACAAGGCCAAGTCCCTCAAGCTGAAGGACGGGCAGACGTACGTGCAGCGCCTCGACGAGCAGGGCCGCCTCGCCCAGCACCTGTTTGAGCCCCGCCCCGAGGCCGAATCGAAGAAAACCGATGCCATCACCCTGGGTCGCTACGTCGACGCCAACGGCTACGTGGAAGTGGTGCGCGAAACCAACAAGCGCGAAGAAACCCTGGTGTTTTGCCAGATGCGTTTCGACCTGAACACCAAAACCGTGCGCCGCGAGCCCCTGGACCTGCCCGCCACGCCCGAGCACGTGAGCGGCATGAGCCAGTTCCGGCACTGGTACCAGGAATGGGCCTACCTGGGCCACCGCCCCAACCAAACCTATTTCTGCCGCCGCACCCTGGTGAGCGGCGCGCCGAAGGAGAAACCCGGCCGGCAACCCCTCACCTACCAAGTGCACATCACCGACGACCGGGGCGCGCCGACGGGCGGCTTTAGCACCACGCTGGTCCTCAACAAGGGGACCCGCCCGTACTATTCGGGCCCGATGCCCAACCCCGGCGAGCTAAACCACATCCCGCTCTACTTCGAGCAGTCGCAGGGCAAAAACCGCTACGTGACGTACGACGAGTGGGAAATCAGCACGGGCGGCATTGGCTCCTTCTACCTCGACTACGCCACCGGCGACGTGCTCGTCTACGGCGAATACGGCGCAGGCGAGCTGCCGGACATGTCCGGCGGTGACCTGCAGGGCTTCTTCATGCGCCGCTACGCCACCGACGGCCGGGCCCTGGCCCAAGTGCAGGGCCCCTACAGCGAAGCCATGCGGGCCAAGAAGAAAAAGGCCAGCTTCCAGGGTGGCATCTACCGCAACACGCGCTTCCACCTCGACCCCCTCACCGGCCAGAGCCAGTTCAGCTTCTCGCCCCTGCGGGTGTACGGCAACAGCGAAGACTTTGACCTGTTCATGGACAAGGACCTCAAGCCGCTGCGCTACGACTACCTGCCGGGCAAGGACAAGGACGAACGCACCTACACGTCGGTAAAATACGCGCAGCCGTTCAAGCTCACCACCACCTTCGACGGCACGGATGACGTGCGCCTCTTCGAGCACGCGGACAAAACCGACCCGCCCGTGTACGCCGCCCTCGAAAAGCGCCGCCGCACCGCAGCCGCTGGTACGGCTGACTACTGGTTCCACCTCAGCCCCACCGGCGGTACTTCCGGCCTCGTCGTGGAACAAAACCGGCCCTTGGGCGGCAACCTGCAGGTATACACCTTCCAATAGGGCGGGTTAGTAGTGAGTAGTAAGAAGTAAGAAAGAGTGTAGACGCTAGGGTATACCCTTTTTAAAATTCACTGTCTGCTTAAACATTAGACACAAAGGCCCCGGTAGCAATACCGGGGCCTTTGTGTGTGTAGCCTGTGCCAGCTTGGCTGTATCACGTTGAATATTTGGCTGTATCACGTTGAATATATTGGTGGGCTTTCCGTCACCATCCAATCACCCGCCTCGCTCCGTGTAGCATCAATCTTATCTCACAAGCCCAACATGCCAGCTTGCGCCGGTTACCTAACGCCCGTCCGCAAGGCAATATCGCCGACTTCCTCAGCCCCATTTGCCTCATGGAGTGGTCGTCGGGGCTGTCGGAGTGTTTTCAAAGCCTGCACCCCGGGCCATTCGGGCCGGGTGCTGGGCGCGGTACCGCACGGCGGCTTGGTCCACCGCCCGCACGAAATCGGCAAATGACTCGCCCGCGCTCATGATGCCGTCCAGCTCCTGAGTAGTTCCGTCCGTGAGGTTGAAACGGAGCAGCTCGGTCTTGCGGGTCTTTTCCAGCGAGAAAGATGCCACCTCATCGAATGAGATAAGGGTCGCTTCCTGCTTCTTCAGGGGTTGCACCAGCACCCGGGTGGCCCCCACCGTTGCCAGCGCGTCATATGTCAGGAGCAGCCGGGCCAGCAGGTATACCCCTAGCGCCGACGGAATCATGATAAGCAGCATGCGCCCCGTTGATACCTGCTGGGTTGTGATGAGCCAGCCAAAACCGATAAACAAGGCCGCATTCGCCAAAAGACCCCAAACTCTGGCCTGGGAAGATGTTTTGACAATGCGTAAGCGGAATTCTTTTTCCATAATGCTGCGCCCCATTAGTTCTTGTCCACGCCCGCCCCAAACAGCGCGAAGTCGTACTTCACCGGGTCGGCGGGGTCCAGCTTGCGCAAGTTGGCGGTGAGTTCCTCGGCCGCTTCCCAGTCCACCAGCTTGCGGGTGAGCAGGCCTAGCGGGCGGGCCTGGCGCTCCACGTGCAGGTCAATGGGCATGATGAGGTCGGCCGGCGAGAGGCGAGTCCAGAGGCCGAAATCGACGCCGTTGCTGTCGCGACGCACCAGCCAGCGCAGGTACATGTTCACGCGCTTGCAGGCCGACTTACGGGCCGGCGTGGCCACGTGCTTGCGGGTGCGCGGCGGCGCATCGGGCAGGCTGAAAAAGCGGTTGTGAAAGTTGATGAGCCGCTCCCGCTGCGTGTGGCCCACCAGAAACGCCGTTTCTAGCGAGTCGTGCTGGCGGTACCAGTCGCGCAGGAAGTGCACGAAATACAGCAGGTCGGTATCGCAGAAGGTGCGGTGGCAGAAGCCCAGCAGGCGCTTCAGGTCCTCGTCCTGGTGCTGGGTAACGAACTGATGCGGGGCGTCGTCCATGCGGCGCAGCAGCTCACTGCACTTGCTGATGATGATGGGCCGCTGCCCCCAGGCCAGCAGCGCGGCAAACAGCGCGCTGATTTCGACGTCCTGCCGCTGGGTGAAGCGGTGCGGAATCTGGATGGGGTCGTTTTGGATGAACTCCGAGCGGTTGTACTGTTCGTACTGGGCGTCGAGTTGGCGACGAAGCTGGTTGATGTTCAAGTTGGGAAGGTGCATTTTGTTGGGGCCTCGCTCAAAGCAGGCCGTCATGCAGAGCGTAGCGAAGCATCTCGCCCGCAGCAGTGACCCTTTTTGCGATTGGATTACTGCCACGGGCGAGATGCTTCGCTACGCTCTGCATGACGGCCTGTTTGCCCTGTCGGCTCGTCACCGCTACTGCGGGATGTAATTCGTCTCGACGCGGAAACGGGAATCCGTGGTGCCAAGCTTCTGCACCGCGCGCGGCGAGAGGCGCACCAGGATGTTGTTGTTCTCGCCCGTATCGGGCAATTTGCCAATTACGCGCACGTACACCGACTGGCCGTTCATGGCGTTGCGCACCTGCATGATGGTGCCCACGGGAGCCGTTTTGTGCAAGGCGAGGTACTTGTCGGTCACGCTTTTTTCGATGGGCGCACCCAAGCCGTTTTCTACCACGCGGGCCAGCACCTCGCTGGCGCGAGTGGGCGTGCGGGCTTCCGCCTCCTCCGTTTCCGCCGGTGGAGTGGTGGTCACAGTTGCTATTTGGGCGGGCTTGTCGGGAGCGGGAGCGGGCGTTTTGGCAGCCGTGGGGGTAGCCGGAATGGATTCCAACTCGGCGGGGCGCACTGGCGCGGGAGTGGCAGCCGTGGGGGGGGTGTCGGCGGCGGGCGCGCCGGTCCGCGCGGCCGTCAGAATCAGCTGCTGGCCCACGCGCACCGAGCCATTGGCGGGCAGCTTGTTGAGCTGGATGAGGTCGTCGGGCGTGAGCTGGAATTTCCGGGCAATGCCAAACAGAGTTTCGCCTTTGGCCACGGTGTAGCGAGCGGGCACAGTGCCGGCCGGAGCGACGGGCGCGGTCGCGGGGGCTTTGGCCGTGGCCGGAGCCGTAGCGGGTGCGGCGGTTGCTTTGCCTGCGGCGGGCCGGGGCACGAAAACAATTTGCCCCACGCCCAACCCATTTTTGATTTGCGGGTTGGCGGCCGTGAGCTGCGCCAGGGTCACCTTGTAGCGACGAGTGAGGGCCGTGAGGGTTTCGCCGGCCGCCACGCGGTGCTTCACGAAACGCTGCCCGCCCCGGATTTCCACGCCAATGGAGTCCGTGGGGGCGCTTTTGGAGGGTGCGCTTTTACCCGGACCGGGCCCACCAAGGGCCAGCATCGTGAAAAGCGAAAGAATTATCGTCATAAAATCAACCTTACAAAATCTACACCACCCCGCCCGGGGAGACGGCCGAGCAGCCCGCAGAGGCAAAATAACGCAAAAACCCGCGGGGAATTGGCTCCGCACCCTGCCAAAAGCAGGCAACCGCCGTTCTTTGGGAAAGTATTCCCGCAGTTGTCTTCGCTCTTCTTCGCATTTCGCATGGTCATTGGCCTCATTCCCGCCCGTTTCGCCTCCACCCGCCTGCCCGGCAAACCCCTCATCGACCTCGGCGGCAAAAGCATGATTGAGCGGGTCGTAACGCAGGCCCGCCAGGCCAACCTGGCCCGGGTAGTGGTGGCCACCGACGATGCCCGCATTCTGCAGTACGTGCAGGACTTTGGGGGCGAGGCCGTGCTCACCCACCCCGACCACCCCTCCGGCACCGACCGCCTCTGGGAAGCTTTCCAGCAGCTGGGCAGCCCCTCCGACGTGCACTGCATCGTCAACATTCAGGGCGACGAGCCCTTCATCAACCCCGCTCAAATCAACGCGCTGGCCGACTTGTTTGCCGACGCGGCCACCGCGCCCGACATCGCCACGCTGGTCAAGCCCGTGGTGTCGGAAGAAGAATTGTTCAGCCCGCACCTGCCCAAGGTGGTGCTCAACCAGCGGAGCGAGGCACTGTACTTCAGCCGCCACCCCCTGCCCTACCAGCGCGGCCGCGAGCCCGCCCAGTGGCTGGCGCACCACCGCTACCTGCGCCACCTGGGCCTGTACGCCTACAAGCCCGCCGTGCTGGCCCAGCTCACGCAGCTGCCGGTGTCGCCACTCGAAGCCGCCGAAAGCCTGGAACAGCTGCGGTGGCTGGAAGCCGGTTTCCGCATTCGCTGCGCCGAAACCGAGCTGGATGCGTTTGGCATCGACACGCCCGAGGACGCCGAAAAGGCCCGCGCACGGCTGGCGAGTTAGTTCTCCGCGCGGTCGACCACGTGGCCTTCCGGAGTCATTTCCCGGCGCTCTTCGCGCATTTCTTTGGACAGAAAATAGTTGAGGGCCGTCCGGATGACGGCAATGGCCCCCAGCTTGCCAATCTGCTCCCAACTGGGGGCAATGGCCGTGGAAAGGATGTCGGCCCCCAGCTGGAATTCCAGCGCCAGGGCCAGGTAGCGCGCCAGTGCGAGGCGAATGGCGGTGAAGTCGGCGGTTTGCCGGCGCACCACCGCTTTCACCAGCAGCCAGGCCGCGCTGAGAATGCCCAGCGCAATAATCACGGCCCCGATGGTTTCTACCCCCAATTTCAGCCACAGCACCGCCTCAATGACGCCGCTTTCGGCTTGGCCGTGCACGGTGGTCACGTCGCGGGCGGCTTCGGAGACGGCAGGAAATTGAAGCACCAAGGCGGGCAAAAGGTGAGCAACCACCACCTCAATACGGCCCCGCCCGCATTGAGATGCCGGCCGGCCCTAGCCCCCGGTTTTTTTGGCCTTGTAGCCTTCTTTCACCAACACGTCAAGCACCTTGTCGCGAAAGTCGCCCTGCACCACAATTTCGCCGTCTTTGGCGCTGCCGCCCACGCCGCATTTGGTTTTGAGCAGTTTGCCCAGCACCTGCAAGTCGGCGTCGGTGCCCACAAACCCGGTCACGAGCGTCACCTGCTTGCCGCCGCGTTGCTTTTTGTCAAGCTGCACCCGAAGCTGCTGCTGCTGGGGTGGCAAGGTGATAGCGGCAGCCGGCTCGTCGGTTTGGTAAGCAAAATCAGGATTGGTGGAATACACCACGCCTTGCCGTTGGTTTTTATCAGCTTTCATAACGCTTGTTGTTCATGCCTTAGTTTGTTCAGACAGCCACGGCCAGTGCCAGCGGCAACAGCTCTACTTCAAACTCAGTGGCGTGCCCCAGGTAGTCGCCGTCCACGTGGAAGCCGATGGGCGCCTGGGCCGTCACCCTGCCCTTAGAGACCCGAAAATACTCCGCGGCCTTCGACTGGGGCAGGTTGCCCAAGGCCATGCCCAAACTCACCTTGATGGCCCGGCCCACGGGCAGTGCGTCAATGAGGCACACGTCGAGCAGGCCATCGCGCAGGTCGGCCAGGGGCGCGATGTAGGCGTTGTTGCCGTACTGCGAGGCATTGGCGAAAGCCAACACGTAGCAGTTCGTCGTTTCCACGCGGCCGTCCAGGTCCACGCGCACGGGCACGGGCTGGTAGCGGCGGTACTCGCGCAGCGTCACCCGCAAATAGGTACTCAGCCCGCGCGAACCGGCCTGGGCAAAGTGCTGGCTCACGTGCGCATCAAACCCCAACCCGGCCGTGCAGAAAAACGGGTGGCCGTTCATCACGCCCACGTCCATGCGGCTGAAATCGGGCGCGGCCAGCCGCCGCAATGCCGCCGGCAGCGCCAGCGGCACCTTCAGGTGGCGGGCCAGGCCATTGCCCGAGCCCTGCGGCACGATGCCCAGGGCCACGTCGGTGCCCAGCAGGCCGCGGCCCACCTCGTTCACGGTGCCGTCGCCGCCCACGGCCGCCACCACCCGAAACCCTTCGGACGCCGCCTGCCGGGCCAGTTCCACGGCGTGCCCGGCGTATTGGGTGGGCCAGATTTCGTAGTCGGCTTCCAAGGCCCCAAAATGCTGGGCAATCAGCGCCGGCATGTCGTGGCGGCGGCTGGGGCCCGCTTTGGGGTTGAGAATGAAACAGGTTTTGGGCACGGGTTGATGTGCTAAGTACTCGATAAGCTGATGTGCGGATACGTTGACTAGTCGACGTGGTAGGGAGACGGGTCATCAGCCGTTGCGACCGAGCCTAGGGGCAAAAATCATCCTCCTTAATTTACAAAAAAAGCCTGCCGTGGGGCAGGCTTTTTTAGCTGCTTCGTTGTCAAATGAGCACATCAGCACATCAAACAATCTGCAAATTAGCCGTTCATCTGCTCGCCGAGCTTCTGAATCAGGTCGGCCGTGCGGGTCGAGTAGCCAAATTCGTTGTCGTACCAGCCGATGACCTTGGCCAGCGTGCCGTTGGCCGACGTCAATTCGGAGTCGAATACGCAGCTGTGGGGGTTGCCCACGATGTCGATGCTCACGAGCGGGTCGGTGGCGTACTCAATGATGCCTTTCAGGGGGCCGTCGGCCGCTGCTTTCAGGGCCGCATTGATTTCCTCCTTGGTCACTTCACGCTTCAGGATGACGGTCAGGTCGGTCATCGAGCCGTCGGGCACGGGCACGCGCATGGCCAGGCCGTCGAGCTTGCCTTTCAGCTTGGGCAGCACCAGGCCCACGGCTTTGGCGGCGCCGGTACTGGTGGGGATGATGCTGTAGGCAGCGGCGCGGGCACGGCGCAGGTCCTTGTGCGGCGCGTCCTGCAGGTTTTGGTCCGACGTGTAGGCGTGCACCGTGGTGATGTAGCCCTTCTCAATGCCGAAAGCATCGTCCAGCACCTTGGCCATCGGGGCCAGGCAGTTGGTGGTGCAGCTGGCGTTGCTGAGAATGGTTTCCTCGCCGGTGAGGATGTCCTCGTTCACGCCCAGTACCACGGTAGGGATGTTGCCGGTGGCCGGAGCGGAAATCACGACTTTTTTGCAACCCGCGGTCAGGTGCTGGCCCGCACCGGCTTCGTCCACGAAGCGGCCAGTGGACTCGAGCACCACGTCGACGCCCATCGTGCCCCAGGGGAGCAGCTTGGGGTCGCGCTCGGCGAGGGCGTGAATGCGCTGGCCGTTCACGGTCAGGCTCTCCTCGTCGTAGGTCACGGTGCCATCGAAGCGGCCGTGTACGGAGTCGTACTTCAGCAGGTGCGCCAGCGTCTTGTTGTCGGTCAAGTCGTTGATGGCGACGATTTCCACGTTGTCGCGGCCCAGCAGCGACTTGAAAGTGAGGCGGCCAATGCGGCCGAAGCCGTTGATGGCGACTTTAATTTTTGCCATAGCAAAACAGGAAAAAAGAGTGACTGGCCGCCACACTGGCAGCCGGTTGAAACGCGGGGCGAAGATAGCAGGCTTGTTCGGGTTCGCTAATCCTGGGCTTTCCTCGCTCCCAACTATTCCCCTACGAACAGCTCCTGCCAATGGATAACCAGCAAGCCGCTCTTTCTTCCCTCACCAGCAACGGGCAGTAGATTCACCAAAAATCTTTGCGCCTGAAAAACAAGGCATTTTCGTCTGTGCAGCACTTTTTTTCAGGCCTGGACTTGCATTGAACGCGGCGCCCTGTATCTTTGCACCACCAAAACAAAAACGGTCCGTTCGTCTAGGGGTTAGGACAGTAGATTTTCATTCTACCAACAGGGGTTCGATTCCCCTACGGACTACTAAAAACGCCCTCTGCGCCATGCAGAGGGCGTTTTTGCTTTTACCTGGGACGTTTTCTGGGACAGTGCGATTTTATTGATTCCCGCGGCCGCTGATTTTTTGCTCGGCGATGATTGGGTGGGAAGCTTTGCGGCGGACACGAACAAAGCCAGGGCAGGCCAACCATTCCCTTGCTCGAACTGCAACGGAATCCTGCTTAGCCACCGAGAAAAGCCAGTGACTTTTTGTGAGCTGGGCCAGAGCAGCCGGCACGACCTGAAGTATTCAAGCACCTCGCTGGGGCACTGGGCCGCTCTCCTTTTTAATCCTCTCACTCAAGCGAAGCCTGTGGGCGCGGGCCGTGATGACAGCGACCTGCCACCACGGCCCGCAGTCGTTTAAACGCTATCGCAACATCGCGGAACAAAGCGAGGAAAAGGAATCTACCTGGGCCTATGCAGAGGGAGCCAGTTGAGTACGTTGTGTCGGCATAAAGCTGGCAGAAGTGAAACCAGAAATGAAACCGGAAGGCATGATGAGCAAAACGTCCGGCGAGCCTGCACGGAAGTGGCCTAATTATGACAAATAGGCCCTAGTGTCGCATTAGAGCAATCCGTGTCGTTTCACGCTAGTCTAATAGCTTTTCTACCTGCCATCTATGCGGCGCCTTCGCACTTCAACGAAGGAGCCTAATTAATGAAACAGGTACACATTTACGAGTTGACGCCGCAGGAGTTGCTTGACGAGGTCCGCAAAGTGGTCCAGGAAGAGGTCCGCAAAGCCATGGCCTCCGCCCCTTCTGCCGAGGAAGACCTCCACCCCTACACCGTTCAAGAGACGGCCAAATTATTGGATTGCTGCCGGCAAACGGTGCACGAGTACGTCCGGACTGGAAAACTTCGCGTGCACAAGCTAGGGGCTCGCTCCTACTTCATGCGGGCCGACATCCTGGCGGCCTTGCAAAGCGAAAGCTATCAGCGCACCCCTAAAACCAGCCGCCATGCCCGCCGCTAATTTCGTTGCTCAGGTAGTTGCTGCGCTCGCCGGGGGTGATGTATGGATTCCACCTTATCCTCTCCTACTCCGACCCCAACGCAACGCCATGCGGACTCACGAGAGCTGCTCGTTCCCAAAGAAGTTTTAGCCTTTGTTCTGGTCAGCTCACGCGATTTTGTCGGCGATGGCAACCCTTCGCAGGCGAAGGGCAAGGTGTGGACCAACGGCTACCATTTCGCTGAGGGAAGTAGAACTCTTAGGCGGGCCGTCGAGGATACTCTTCGAGGATTGGCAAATGCAGGGTTCGCCGAGGCCTTGTTTATTCAAATGTCTCCACCATCCGGCACTGGGCCGCCGTTTCCGGCGAATTCGGTTTGCGGTTTTGCTTTTCCACTCCTTGCCATTCCTGAGCAATTCGGGCCAGGGCTTGGCTTCCGCTCAAATTCTGGGCTCGAACCAAGTAACAACCCAAGATTGTACCCGTGCGCCCTACCCCGCCCCAGCAGTGAACCGCCGCTTTGCGGCCTGCATGTACTGTATCAGCCAGGGCGCTTAACACCGCCTCGAGCGTAGCCGAATCAGGCACATCCACGTCCTTGATTGGGTAACGCTGGTAAGTAATATCAATCCCTTTTGCGCTCGCCAGTTCCTCGAGCAAGGGCTCGTAAGAAGTCAATTCGTGCGCTTCCGTTAGGTCATAGAAATCGGTAATGCCGGCCGCGAGCAAGGCGGTAATTTTAGCCTTCGCTTTAACTAAATCTTTATCCCCTGGATATTCAGCCCCCAGCACCTGTTCGGTAGCCCAGTAGCTGTTCGGAATTGGGCGGGGCAATGAGGCCGGGGCGCAGGCTTGCGCCATGCGGTGAGCCAAGTGTTCAATATCCGTTCGACGAACCAAGACGTCGAGCCATGCTGCGGGGATGGCTTTCTCCCCGTAGCAAATTCCCGCCAGGCCCCCAACGACGGCGCCGGTGGTGTCCGTGTCCTCGCCGAGGTTGACCGCGGCCAGCACGGTGGCGGCATAGGTGTCGTACTTCAGCAAGCACCAGAAAGCGGCCTCCAGCGTGTGCACCACGTAGCCGCTGCTGGCAATGGCGGACTCGGGTAAGTTCATCAACTCCCCGCCCAGGATGCGTTGGAAATGCGCGAGCTCTTTCTCCGCGATGCTCAACTCTGCTAGTTGGGCAGGCGCTTGGGCACAGAGCCGGGCATACGCGGCAGGGGGCGCCAGCCCCTGCCGCGTATGCCCGGCCATTTCCAGATACAAAAAGCTGGCAATGGCCGAGCGCACGTGGCCGTGGGTGATGGCCGAGGCTTCCCGAATTAGCTGGAAGCGGGCTTGTAAATCATGCCCTGAATGGTAAAACGCCAGCGGCAAGATGCGCATCAAGGCCCCGTTGCCGTTGCTCATCTCATCCTTTCCCCCGACCAGCGGAGACGCGTTTTTGCCTTGTTTCTTGAGTTTGTTCAAAGCTTCCCGCGTGGTGATGCCGATGTCGAACACACGGCCTTGGGGCGTCCAGAACCCCTCCTCCACCCAGCGGACGCAGTTATCGGCCAGCTGGCGCACGGAATAGAGTTTCTCCGCCAGCGCCTCGGCCAGGCAAAAGGTTAACGAGGCATCATCGGACCAGGTACCGGCCGGCTGGTGGTGGGTGCCGTAGGCGCGCATCCCCATTACGGGGTCGCGCTGGCGGTTTTGGCGGGAGGTAAACTCAACGGGCACGCCCAAGGCGTCGCCCACGGCCAGGCCCAGCAGGGCCGAGCGAATCTCGGATTCGAGCTTATTAATCATGGACAAATGAAAAGACAAGGTAGCGTAACTTCAAATGAGCACCGATGACCTCAGCGAATGTTCGGTCGTTCCTACCCCGCGCAAACCATTCCCGGGATACGATGAGCTGAAGCAGGAGCCTACTCCGGTATTAAGGCACTCTTTGCCGGACCTTAGGCCGGCACGCTGGCTGGAGCAGTGGCCCCTTTTGCCACTGGCGCGCGCCCGCATCTCTTCGCGCAGTTGCATCAGCAGGTGCTCAACCGGTCGTTGCGTTAGCGCACCAATGCGTTCAACATCTGCCAGGGTCAAGCCACCAGGATTCTGTTCCCGCTCGCTGAGTTCCTCCATGGACCACCCCAAGGCTTCGGCCAGTTGCCAGCGAACCAAGCCCGCGGTGGCCAGCACTGCGGCCAGCGTCACCAAGGGCACGCTTAAGGGCATGTCCTGCTCCGACAACTCGCCGACATACGTCCGCGTGAGCGGGAGTGCACTGGCCGCGCAAGATTGTAATAGAAACTCTTTATGCTCGGGCACCAGCACCACGTATTTCTCACCCAAATTGAGCCATTCCGGAACCTGGCCTGGCCACTGCACCCAACTGCCCAAGCAGGTGAAGGTGCCACCGACGGGGGGGCAATGGTACGTAAACGGAACGGCGGGCAAGGCGGCAAAATACGCCTGGGCTTCTTCAGCCGTGTCCGCGGTCATGAGCACTTCCAATTCGCCGCCTTCTTGTGTGAAGACCCCATAGCCCATTCGCGGCTGAGCCAAAGCCAGGCGCCGGCCCTGGGTCGCCAGTGCTTGGTCCAGCGCCCGGTAGTCGGTGGTGTACCACCCGGACCATCGGCCTTCCCGTCCTATTTCGCGCAGGTGATTTTGCAAACGGGCAGGCACGCGAATCCGCTCCCACAAATCGATTTCGACGTTGGGGCCTGCCGCCCACTGGTAATAGGTAGTGCCTGACTCCCAGCACGTGTGGGGGGTGAAGGGCAGCGTATCGGGGGTGAGCGCTGGTTCGCGGAACTCCTCCACACGATACCCGTGCGCGTTTTCGCCCCAGCGCAGGCACAAGCTGGCGTAGGTGGGATGAGTAAATATTTCGTCCGGGTGAGCGGCTGCCCACTGTCGAATAGTGGTCGCGCAGAGCCCCGCGGCCTGCACGGCGCTGGGATTCAGAAAAGGTTCCAGGTACGCTTCCGCATACTGGTAACCTGCCCATAAATCCGAAGGGTAAGGATAGTGTTTTCTGTAAAAAGGAGTGCCTACGCCGCGGTAGCGGCGCTGCACCACAAAGCCGTGGTGGGACCGGGCCTGGGCCACGTACCACACCGCACCTTGCGGGGTGATAGCCTGGGCCATGGGAAGGTACGAGGGCATGGACAATGGAGTTGAGTGGATAGAGCCAACGGAAAAGAAAGAGCGGCGAGCGTCCGGCGTCAAGCCCGCTTACTCCGCTTCGGCTTCTTTGATGTAGGTACCTTCAATGCCCACCAGCCCTTTGTTGCTAATGACGCCCAACCCGTCCATGGTGAAACAGAGCTGGCTGGGCTGGCCGCCCACGTAGATGACATCCTTCTCGACGGAGTAGTCCATGGCAATGTCCCCGGTCGTGGGCATAGACAGGATGAATTTCGTGTTCGTGAGGCGCAGCTTCTACACCGCCAGCGTTGCCGTGCTGTCGGGGTTGTGGCGATAGTAGGTGCCGCTCAAGCGGTACTTGGTCAGGGTCTCGCAGCCAAAGAGTTGGAGCAGGGCCCCCGAAGCGAGGAACCAGTAAGCGGGTTTGAGCATGGGGAAGGATGGTGCCCAGCCGGTGCAGCTGCGGCCCACAAATATACGGTTGAGTGCCCTATTTATATCGCATCCAATAAGTTAAAAGCTTGGCGCTTGCCGGTCCTTCGACCCGTGAAACACCCGGCCCTCGTTCAAGCTTTCGGCGAGCACCTGCGCCGCTTGCGCAAGGCCCGCGGGCTCAGCCAGCAAGCCTTGGCCGACGAAGCAGAATTGAGCTGGCCCACGGTGCAGCGGGTGGAAGCCGGCACACAAGTGGCCTCGCTGGACGTGCTCGCCTCCCTGGCCCTGGCGTTGCACCTGCCGCTGAAAGAGTTACTGGATTTTGACGAAGAGGCGGGGACTTAAGGTTGCTCGCCAGGACCGACAAGGATTGAGAACCCAAAGGGGCAACCAAGCCATTGACGTATTTTTACGTCAATGGCTTGGTTGCCCCCCATGCCAATCGACAAAAAACCGCTCTCCCCGGCCACGGATAAGGAACTCGTGCGCGTTACCCTCGCCCTGGCCCATCCCGTGCGCCTGGCCATCCTGCGCCTGCTTGCCGACCGCAAGCGGCGACTGTCAGGAGAAATCACCGCGGCCCCTGCCGCGCACCACGGTCTCCGCCCACCTAGTGGCCTTGCGCTAAAGCGGGCTGCTGGACGTGGAAGTGGAGGGGCTGACGATGAGCTACTGGCTCAACCCGAAAGTGGCACCCACCGCCCTGAGGCACCTCTCTTATTTCTGCACCGCCCTGGCCCCATGCCCGGTTTGCGGGGATGGGGCCGCCTGCGACTGTTTTGTGGACGGGGTGCAGCGTCGTTTCAAAATTTGAAACACGTGCGGCAGCGCTTTTCACCAACCTTCGCCCGTTTCCAGCCCTCTCTCTTTGCGGCATAGCAACTTACCACCCCGACGTACTCGGCTCCGATTTTGAATAACTGTTGCTGCCCCAGCCGGCTGACTACGAAGGGGCGGTTATCAGCACGCTGGTGCGGGCAAGGCCCACCCCGGGCCAGTCTGCCAGGGCAGTGCTTTACGCGCGTGGCTTTAACGACTACTTTTTTCAGCCAGGCCTCGTCGCGGTGCCCGCGCATGCCCCCAGCTTGAACCACACCAAGAGCTGATGCTGGAGCGAAACCGCAGACGCGGGTGGCCCGCCCGTGGCCATCCGCAACGGCACCAGGGGCCCCCAGGCGTTAACCTTTTATTCGATAGCCTTATTCCCCTGGCCAGCGGTCTACGCCAGCAGGGCCTGGACCCGGGCCGCGTGGCGCTGAATGGCGTGCCAGCGCGGGTCGGCCGCGAGCTCGGCGTCGGTGTCGGGCTCGTCGTAGGCGTCGAGCCGGTGCTGGAAGGCCACGAGCTCGGCTCCGGCGGCCGCGTCCAGGCCGGCCTGGCGCCAGGCTTCCAGTGCCACGAAGGCCGGGAAACGGCACTCGTGGTACAAGTGGGCCAGGGCCCGTCGAAGAGAAGATTCGTCCCCTTCGGCCGGTGACCCGCAGGCAGGGCTCCGAAAGGGGACTTCGCGCAGGCACCCAACGGCCCGGCGCAGCTCCTGTTTCCACAGGGCGTACTCGTGTGACATGGCGAAAAATGGCGGTGACCCCGCGGGGGGCGCCGACTTTACGCCCGGGCAGGGGCCTGCGGATTGCCACTCGCCCGGTCGAATCGACCAACGGATGGATTGGGACTACGAATCGTCACACGGGGAGGATGATTGGCCCCACCGAAAACAGGACCCAACGGGTCCTGCCCCTGACCATTTGCCCGGGCTTGCAATTATTGGCTTACCCACGGCCACCGCTTCCGCCCGACCCGTCTCTCGTGGCACAACCTCTCCTACCGCGTCTCGCAACGCCCGTGGCGCCCGGATTGTGGCCCGGCCGCGGCCCTGGAAATCGACCCGGTACTCGACGGGCTGCAGGAATTGCTTCCGCGTTGGCACTCAGCGGGGCCAATGCCTGCCGCCGGGGCGCTGGCCCCGCTGCACCAAGCACAACCCGCCCACCGTCCTTAAGCGTCGGCCCCGGGAATCTCCACGGTGAAGGTACTGCCCTGGCCCTCGGCGCTCACCACGCCGATGGTGCCGTGGTGCCACTCCACAATGGTCTTGCACAGGGCCAGGCCCAGGCCCGTGGTTTCTTCGCCCCGCAGGCCGCGGCGGCGGGCGGGGGTGAAGCGCTCGAACAGCACGGGCTGCCGGTCGGCCGGGATGCCCACGTCGGTGTCGCGGACCTGCAGGCGCACCCCGCCCGGGGCCGCCTCCACCGCCACGCTGACCTGCCCGCCGTCGGGCGTGAACTTGAGGGTGTTGCTGAGCAGGTTGGTAAGCACCTGCGTCATCTTGTTGACGTCCAGGAGCGCGTACACGGGTTTGGCCGGCAAGGCATAGGTGAACCGCTGGCCCAGCAGCCCGTGACAGCGTTGCAGTTCCTCCAGGGGCGGGCGCAACACGGCCCCGACGTCCACGCGGTCGCGCTTGAGGTCCGTGTTGGCCGAGGTGAGGAACTCCACTTCCACGAGCTCGCGAATCATGCGGCGGCTGCGGCGGCTGGTGCGCTCGAGTACGCTTAGTAGCTCTGGCACGCGCGCTCCAGCCGCGGCCGGCAGTTCCTGGCGTAGGAAGTCGGCGATTTGCTGCACCAGGGCGAACGAGCCGTTCAGGTCGTGGGAGAGGATTTCCAGCACGGCGTTCTTGCGGGCGTTGAAGGCATCGGAATTGGCCTGGTGGCGCTTGGCCGCGCTGATGTCGCGCACGGTGCCCACGAGCCAGGGCCCCCATCGGCCGCGGGCAGGTAAGTCGGCGTCAGGCAGAAGGTTTGGTCCGGCGCGTCGGCGTCCTGCAGGCGCAGTTCAATCTCCTCCACCAGCCGGCCCTGCTGCCACGGCTGCCAGCAGCGGGCCAGGTAGGGGCGGTCGTCGGGGTGCAGGCGGGCCAGCAGGCCGGGCCACTCGGCGTTGACCCCGGCCCGGGTGCCGCCGAGCACGGCTTCGCAGGCCGGGTTGACGTAGGCCACGCGGCCAGCGACGGGGTCGTACGCGAACTGCACGTGGGCACTGGCTTCCGCCTGGTGCAGGAACAAAGCGGCGAAATCCGTCACGGAGCGGGGAAAACGTGGTAGAGGGGAATAATGGTTGTTTCCCTCGCCCACCCGGGCGTAGGCTTCGGGTCAGTAACGGGCTCCAGGCACGAGGGGTTGGTAAATCCTTCCGTACTGTGTGTCAGGGCTTGACGATAAGAAGAATACGTTTTTACGCGTCCGCGGCGTTCTTGCAGCAGAGCCGTCGCTCCGCCAGTGACGACGCATTCGCAGTGCTTGCTTGTCGTTCGGACCCTGGGATACATTTGCCCAGACAAGGGTCCTCTCCAGAGGACAACATCGGCCAGGGTTTAGCGGTGCCCTTTTCTCTTAAAGCGATGACGCGTTGAGAGAATAAAAGCCTTTTGTGCATTAATTAACAGATAAACAGAGTTTTATAGATTAATAAATATGTTGGTCGCATGCATCATAAATGGTCGTTCCCCCGTTTGCGGGGGATGCGCGACGCCTTGTTCCACCTGCGTGATTACCCCAACGAGTGCCTCGGGACGGTGGTGCAAAACGAGGGGCCCTGGGAGTTGGCCGTGTTTCACGGCGCGCGCTGCGTGGCGGTGATTGCCCTCGCCCCGGTTGAATACAACCGCCTCCGCAACGCCTTCGGGGTGCCCCAGCGGCTGCACCCCCTCCCGCTGTTGCGCCAGGCGTTGCAGACGGGCCGCTGACCCATCCGGGACTGACGTACCTCCTTATCGAGGCGAGGCTATGCATCTAAGCAAATAAACCTACTCCTGTCGCGGGGGCATAGCGGTTACTGCTTCCTTGCGGGGAAGTTTTACGTGAAGTTAGAAGGCCTCCAGTGCGGTACACCCTATGTACGCATACGGCGCCGCTGCCTGGGAAAGGCTCGGGTCAGAAAACCGCCGCCCCGATGCTCGTAGCTGGGGTTACGGGCGGTACCCCTTTCCGTGCACGTGCTCGCGGACTTTGTTGACGTCGTGGCCGACCGCGGCCACTGCCGCCCGCAATTGCTGCTCAGTGCACTGAAAGGTCTTACACCAATACTGGCGCCCGGCGACCTCAATGATGTCGACGTGCTGTAAGCTGGGCGGCGTGTAACCTGGGTAAAGGGAGCTGGCCATGGAAAGAGGAATTAGATGAAAGGAGTATGTGCTTACCAGCGAGGCCGGGGCACGGTGGGGCGCGAATCGCGCGGACCACCCGTCGTGATTGTTGCCGGCTCGGCGGGGTTGAACTGGCGGGCCACGCCGGTGAGAAAGCCGAACTCAACGCCCGGCGGTGCGCGGTAAAAGCCCCGGGGCGTGCTCCGTCCGGTGGCGCGGCAGGCGTTATCCAACGCCCTGCGGGCGTCCCTGAGGGGGAGTAGGTCGACCAGCCCCCCGCTACCGGCGGCGAAGTATGAGCCCACGGCGTAGGCGGTTTTCCGGCCGTCGTCGGCTTGGGGCCGTGGCGGCAGTACGTGTTGTAGCACCCGGAGCCGGGCTGGCGCTGGCCAGGGGAATGCGGCGGGCCCGGCGAATAGGGTGTCGCCGTGGACCACCGTGGCGAGGTCAACGGCCAGGTCGGAAGGAAGCATGGGAGAAGGCAAAAATCCTGTCGGGCACGAGGCTACAGCCGCGTGGGCAAAAAAGTGGAAGAACGAACCTACAGGCCTTGCCAGGGCGGAACGGCCACGCCCCGGCCGATGGCCTCCTTTCCTGGCCGAAAGGCTTGCTAGGCCAAGTCAAAGAACCGGAACAGGGTGCTGCGGATGGACCGGTTCACGCCGGTATTCCGCCTCTGCTCAAACTTGCTTCGACACGATGCTTCCTCAGCGTCGAAACGCTTCTTTAAAGGAGGGGCGGTGTGACGCCCCTGCGCACCAAGCCGGCGGGCGTTTGCGTCCCTTGGCCAACGCTGGGGCTTGTAGTCTCTATCCCGGCACCCGGACCGTGAAGGCCGCGCCCGCGCCGGGCTGGCTGCGCACGCCGATAGTGCCGCCGGCGTTTTCGACGATGCGCCGGACCATGTACAGGCCGACGCCGGAGCCTTCCACGTGGTGGTGCAGGCGCTCAAACAAGCCGAACAATCGGGCTTGCTGCCCCGCGTCCAGGCCCAGGCCGTTGTCTTCCACTTCGAGCACGAAGCCCCCGGCCTCGCGGCGCCACCGCAGCCGCACGTCGGGCGCCCGGTCGGGGGCGCGGTACTTGACGGCGTTGCTGAGCAGGTTGTAGACGATGCTGCGCAGGTGCTTGGGCGGAAACGAGACCACGGTGCCCGGTGGCACGTCCACCCGCAGCCGCGCCCCGGCCGCGTGCAGGGCCGGCGCCAAATCCAGCCGCACCGCCTCGACCAGGGCCCGCACGTCCACGGTTTCGGCCGCCGGGGACTGGGACTGTTGCAGTTGGGCCAGGTTGGTGAGCTGGGCGATGGTGAGCTGGAAGCGCGCCACCGCCTCGTGCATCATGCCCAGCAGGCGCGGCACCAGCGGGTCCGGGAGGGGCGCCTGGACCACTTGTTCGCGCAGGGCCTGCACCAGACCGTCGAGGTTGTTGATGGGCTCGCGCAAATCGTGCGAGGCGGTGTAGATGAACGTGTCCAGGTCCACGTTGGTGCGGGTGAGTTGCTCGTTGGCGCGCAGCAGCTCCGCGTTGAGGCCGCGGGCCCGGTCGCGGGAAGCGCGCAGTTGCTTGGTCAGGCGCTGCAAGGCTAGTTCGGCCAGCCGGCGCTCGTGCACGTCGATGACCGTGCCCACCATGCCCTCGTAGGCCCCGTCGTCGGCGAAGCGGGGCAAGCCCGTGTCCTGCACCCAGCGGTAAGTGCCGTCGTGTCGGCGCAGGCGGAACACGGCCTGGTACGGCGCCTGACGGGCGTTGGCGTCTAGGAACGCATCACCCGCCGCCCCGGCGTCGTCCGGGTGGATGGCCATGGTCCAGCCCAGGCCCAAGCCCTCTTCCCCCGTTTGCCCGGTGAAGGCGTACTAGGGCCGGTTGAGGTAGGTGCACTGCCCGGCCGGGTCGGTGACCCAGAGCATGGCCGGGGCGTTGTCGGCCATGAGGCGGAAGGACGTTTCCCGCTCCTCCAGCACGCGCTGGGCCAGCACTTGGGCCGTGACGTCGAAGGCGAAAACCCCACCCCGTCGATGCGGCCCCGCTCGTCGTAGCGGGCCTGCTGCACGTTGTCGAAGTAAAAGTCCTGCAGCGGCGCGTCCTCGTGCGGGGCCACTTGCAGCAGCAGGCGCGCCTCGTGGTGGCTGACCCCGGTGCGGTACACCTCGAGCAGCGTGTGCCAGGCGGCCTGGTCCGCAACTTCGGGCAGCGCTTCGAGCAGGGGGCGTCCCTGCAGCTGGCGGCCGGGGAACAGTTGCTGGTAGGCCGGGTTGACCAGTTCGTAGACCATGTCCGGCCCGGTGAGGATGCAGATGGCCGCCGGGGCCTGCTGGAACAAGCGCTCCAGCCGCTGCTTCTGCCCCTCGGCCAGGACCCGGGCCCGTTGCAGGTCCTGGGTGCGGGCGTGGATGCGCCCTTCCAACTCCGCGTTGAGGCGCCGCAACTCCCGTTGGCTGCGGGTCAGTTCGTCGTTGTTGGCCCGGATTTCCTCGTTGAGGGCGGCCGTTTGCTGCTCTTGCTCCTCCACCCGCTGGCGGGCGAGCACGACGGCGGTCACGTCGCTGGCCACCACGAGCACGCCCGTGGGCTCGCCCCGGGCGTCGCGCTGGGGTTGGTAGACGAAGTTGAAGTAGATGGTCTCCAGGCGGCCCCGTCGCCTCACCTCAAAGGGGAGCTCGGTGCCAAAAAACGGCTCGCCGCTGCGCAGCACGCCGCCGAGTAAGTCGTCGACGCCTTGCCCTTCAAGCTCGGGCAGGGCCTGGAGCAGGGGCTGGCCGAGCAACTCTTCCTCGGAACGGGCCCAGATTTCGCGCACGGCCGGGTTGGCCAAGGCAATGCGGAACTCGGGGCCTTCAAGCAAGGCCATGGCCACGGGGGCTTGGTGCAGCACCTCGTGCAGCTGTTGGCGCTGGCGTTCGGCGTCGGTCCGGGCGGCTTGCTCGCGGGCTTGGGCCTGGCGCAGGGCGATTTCCACCCCGGTGCGGGGCTGGTCGGCCGTGTCGGTGAAGCTCATCAGCAGGCCGTTGCCGGAGCGGCGGGCGGCCAGGCGGTAGTAGTTGTCGTAGCCGTCGAACTGGTAGTTGATGTTGAACGCCCGGGGCTCGCCCGACACGAAGGCGTCGACGTGAAAGGCAAACGTGCCTTGCTGCTCGCTGTGGGGCCATTGCTCCCGGTGGGTGAGGGTGGGCCGGGCCGGCATGCTCATCATGCGCTGGGCGGCGGGGTTGAGGTAGTCGAAGACGAAGTCGACGATGGCCCCGGCCGCGTCCACCACCGGTCGGTAGAAGATAACCCCGGTGAGGGACACCTCCACCAGCTCGCGCAGCACGTCGCCGGGGGAGCCGTAAGCGTCTAGAACGGGGGCGTCGGCAGAAAAGGGGGCCGGGGTTGGAGGCATGGCGGCGGCGCGCGGGTAACTATCGGGTTGAAAGATAAAGCTGAAACCCTTCGGCTGGGTTTTGTAGACTTCCTCCTCCTGCGCGAAGTAACCCCGGCCGTTGCATTATTTGCCGCGTCAGCCCGGCAAGAACCTTAGCGGCTGGGGAGCGGTGGGCGTGGCGTTGTTCTCCTAAACGGTACTTGGCGTTGCCCCTTCGGCGTCGGTACCCCGCCGGGCGCGGGGCGCCCGGCGGCGAACTCATTCCCTTCCATCGCGGCTATTCCTCATCGCGTAACAAGTCACGGGGCAATACCTTTCACTGCGTGCGCGTTGGCGGGCAGCCTGTTTCGGCACCCCCTGCCTACATTTCTATTTTTCGCCCCCTAATGAACAAAACTGGGTATCTGCGGCTATTCCGACTGCTGCTGGGGGTTTTAGCCTGTGCCGCCTATTTCCCAGTTGCGGGCCAAACGCTGCCGGCCCTGCCCCTGCAATGCCTTTCGCTGGAGGCTCCCACCAAGTACACCCCGCTGCGCCGGGCCCTGGGCACCGCGCGCGTGGTGATGCTCGGCGAGCAGACCCACTACGACGGGGCGACGTTCGCGGCCAAAATCGACCTGATTCGCTACCTGCACGACTCGCTGGGCTTCACCACCCTGGCCTTTGAGGGCGACATGTACGCCCTGGACAAGGCCCGCCGGGAGGTGGCGGCGGGCACAGCCGTGCTGCCGGTGCTGCAAAAGTCCGTATACGAAGGCATCTGGTCGGGCACGGCCGAATTTCAGGCCCTGGCCGCCTACCTGGGCACCCACCCGAAGCTGCGCCTGGCCGGCTTTGATTGCCAGTTGTCCGGCGAGTACTCGGCCGAGCAACTGCTGCCCGAACTGCGCGACTTCGTGGCCCAGGACCGGCGCACGGCGTGGAAGGAAGCCGATTTCTACCCGGCGCAGGAGCTGCTGGCCGAGCTCTCGGGCGGGGATTTCAAGCAGCTGCTGCGGCACCCGGCCGACACGGTGGCGCTGTCGCGCTGGTTTAAGCGCGTCCGTGCCTCGCTTACTTACCTCGCGGCCCACCAGCCGGCCCAGGCCGGCCGGGCCGCTTTTTGGCAGCAGTGGCTGCAGACGACGGCCCGCTACGCCCAGGACGAGAAATCCGCCGCCCGCGGCCGGAAAGAAGTGGCGCAGAATCCGCGCGACGCGCTCATGGCCGATAATTTATTGTTCCTGACCCGGCAGCCCGAGCACCCGAAGATTATCGTGTGGGCCGCATCCTATCACTTGGCCAATCGCGTGGAACTGCTCGAACTAGACGATTCGGGCACAGCGGCCTACGTACGCCGGATGCAGGTCCAGCAGCGCCTAACGGAAAACGAGGACGAACCTTTGACGGCGCGCCAGCTGCTGGGCGGGGCCGTGCCGATGGGGCGCTTGGTGAAGCAGGCTTTGGGCAATCAGGTCTACGCGCTGGGCTTTGTGGCCCACGAGGGCACCTACGGCCGCACCGGCGACACCACCTCCCTCCACCCGGTGCTTATCCCCCCGCCCGGCAGCGTGGAGGCGGCGTTCTATCGCGAGGGCTGCGCCGAGGGGTTTGTGGACCTGCGTCACAGCCCACCGGGCAACTATTACGCCGCTCCCCTGGGCTACCTGCCCCTGCGCGGTCCCTGGGGGGATATTTTTGACGGGTTGTACTACATCCGGACCATGCGCCCCACCACGCCGCTGGCCGCGGGCATCGTCGCCGCCGCGCCCGTGACGGGGCGCCAGCTGCGGGGCCAAGTGCGGGACGCCAAGAGCGGGGCCGCGCTCTCGTTTGCCAGCGTGGGCATTCGGGGCACGGCCACGGGCACGGTCACCAACCTGGCGGGCGATTTTGTCTTGTTCGTGCCCACGGCGCACGCCCGCGACACCGTGCAGATTTCCTGCCTGGGCTACGCCTCCGTGCGCCTGGCCCAGGCAACTGCCCAGCCGCCGCTGCGCATCCAGTTGGTGCCGCAGGCCCATTTGCTGGGGGAAGTGGTGGTGCGGGCCCCGCCCAGCGCGGCCACCATTTTGCGCAACGCCCGCGAGCGGATTGTCGCCAACTACCCGCAGCAGGCGCACAGCGTGCGCCTCTACTCGCGGGCCCAGTACTGGCGCGACGATTCGCTGCGGGTGCAAACGGAAGCCGCCCTGGACGGCTACGACCGGGAGGGCTACCGCCGCGGTAGTTGGGAGCACGGCAGCAAACAGCGCTTTTTGCAGCTGCGGCAGCAGCGCAAGACCGGCGACGTCACCCGGCCGGAGTACCGGGAGCCGCCCGCGTTCTGGTTGCTGTGGGCCGACGACCCCGTTTTGACGACCCGCAACCCGCTGGAGGCCGGGGCCCTGCCCAAGTACACGCTCGCGCTCAAGGGCGTGACCCAGTATGAAAACCGGGCCGTGTATGAGGTAGCTTTTGTGTGCAACCGGCCCAGCGCGTTCACCACACCCTACGGCTACCCCGCGCCCGAGGCGTATGAGGGCAGCATTTTTGTGGACGCGGAAAACTTTGCGGTGGTCAAGTACGAGGCCTTCACCACGCGCAGCCCGACCGAGTTGACCAAGCCCAAGGAGTTTAAACGCTACGGCCTTACGCAGCCGGCCACGGGGCGCCGCACCCACCACGACGTCTACCAGTACGCGGACGTCAACGGCACCTACTTCCGCCAGTACGCCCGGCGCGAAACAAATTGGGAATTCGCCTTGCGCGGGAGCGCTGACCACCACCGCTGGCGGGACGTGCACGAGCTGCTCACCACCGGCGTGGAACTGGCCCGGCCGGTGGAGCTGCACACCTCGCTCTACGAAGTGGATTCGAACGTGCCCTACCGCGCCGAGTTCTGGGAAACCTACCAGGTATTGCTGCCTACACAGGCGGAAAAATAAAACTTTGGTGCCGCCAGGTGCCGCCCCCCTGCCCACACCCGGCCAATATGGCGAGAGCCCGCACCGGGGCGAATGGGACTAAAATGTTAGGTAGGAAGTATTTGACGGGTTTTCTCGTCAATCCTGGCAATGGCCTGCGCGTCACGGTGCGGGGCACGCACGACTTGGTGCGCTCGCGCTAACCAGTGTGTAGGTGTACCACGGGGTTTTGCCTGGCTAGCGGCTACGCTGGAGTGAGAAGTAGCATGTTTACGCGGTTGGCAGCCCGGCCCCCGGGTCGCCCTGCAAATGCGCCTTTTCTCACTCATTGCCCTGCATTGGGACTCGGCCGGCAATGCAGCAACACTCACCGGCTCAGATTGCTATCCCAGCCCCTACCTTTGACGGAAGCCTGCATTCCCAATGAATTTTATATATCTCCCCGCCACGTCTTATTCGTCTTCTTTACCCCATTTGCATGATTAATCCTTTACTGAAGCGGCTGGCGCTACGCGGCAGCCTCGTGGCCCTTGCGGCCCTGCCGTTCGGGGCCCGGCCCGCGGCGGCCCAGCAGGCCACCATTTCCGATTTAGGGGCCGGCTACTACCGGGGCTTTCGGACCGTGGACGGGCAGCTCTATTTCATGCTGCGGCCCGAGCGCAACACGTTTGATTTATTCCACCTGGAGATTTACGGGCGGGACCTGCAAAAGAAAGGCTCCACCGACCTGCGCCTGGGCCGGGGCTGGTTCCAGGGCGACGCGCGCATGGTGGGCGACCAGGCGGTGTTTTATTTCTTCACGGGCAAAGAAGGCCTGCTCCTGACCGTCGACGCGACGGGCCAAAAGTTTAAGGAAGTCCGCTTCCCGGCCAACGACGTCCTCGTGAGCCAGGCCGCGCTGGTGCCGGCCGGGGGCAGCGATTTCTACCTAGCTTACCCCTTCGACCCGGGCAAGACGGGGTACGTAGTGGCCCGCTACGGCCCGGACCTAACCGTGAAGTGGAAAAAGGAGTACGCGCCCGAAAAAGGCAAGTACCGCGTGCGCTTCGTGCAAGCCGACGCGGCCCACGTGTACGTCGTGGCCGACCACACCAAGGGCACCTACGAAGTGGTGCGCTTGGACGGCGCCACGGGCACGGAAACGTTTCACCAGGACCTGCCCGCCGAGGCCACGCCGCTCACCCCCACCTTCGCGGGCCTCAGCGCGGCCGGGCACCTGCTGCTGACGGGCTCCTACGCGGAGCCGGCGCAGAAAACGCCCCTGGTGTCCGTGACTTCCACCACCGCGCCCCCGTCCGGCGGCTTGTTCATGCTGGCCCTGGGCCCCGACGGCAAGCCGGATTTTCTCACCCGCCTGAGCTACGCCCGGGAACTGGCCGGCAAGCTCAACACCCACTCCACCCTGCAGCAGTTCACGGTGGGCGAGGTGCCGGGCGTGAAAGTGCACGCGCTGCTGCCCCGCCCGGGCGGCGGCTACGCGCTGCTGGGCGAGACGTTTAAAAACTTCAGCTTCACCGACCCGCAGTACGAGGCCGCGGGCGGGGTGCGCGCCCCGGGCCTGAACGGCGCCGCCGGGCCCGGCCCGCTGCGCCGCGACATCCTCGACGTCGTCGTGCTCCAGTTCACCCCGCAGGGCCAGCTCGAGTCGCTGCGGCGCATCCCCAAGCCCTACAAAATTTACAACGACCAGTCCCTGGGCGGAGGCAACGCCGAGTTCAACAGCAAAGGCGTCTACGCCTACCGCTTCCTCTACCAGCGCGACCCGGCCCAGTTGCCCGAACTCGTGGTGTTCAACTGGCACCAGGACCTGCTCTACGTCAACAGCATCAAGCCCGCCACCGACGCGCGCGACAACCTCTTCACCCGCCGCTACCTCGACCAGCCCGCCGTGGCGGGGGGCCCCGACCGGGGCGAGTTCACCGCCCGCAGCTACGCCAACGATTTGGGCGGCTCCATCGACTACGCGCCGGCCGCGCTGTTTTTCGACGAAGTGCTGCCGCACGCCCCGGGCAAATTCCTCTACACCCATTTCGACCCCGCCACTTCCCGCCTGCACCTGCAAGTGCTGGACGTGCCGGGCGGTAACTAAGCGCATATCATTCTACTCATGAAATCTCTATTTCTATTTGCTTCCCTGCTCCTGCCCTTGGCGAGCCGGGCGCAACAACCCCTGCAGGAAATTCGGGGCGTGGCGCAGCCCCCGCAGGTGCTGCCGCTCGACGACCAGGGCTACGCCGTGTTCTACCGCAGCGAAGCGGGCGAGGACGGCCAGGACATCTTCGCCCTGCGCCTGCTCGACCCGGCCCTGAAGGTGCGCCACCAGTACGCCCTGCCCGTGCCCGTGGGCGCGGCGGCGCTCCCGCGGCTCGAGGGCAAAACCACGTTTGCCCTGCCCTTCCACGACCAGAACAGCGCGGCCCTCTCGCTCTACACCCTCAACCCCCAAAGCGGCGCCCAACTGCGCCGCGACCTGGTGGCGGCCCCGGACCGGCGCCGCGTGCCCGCCGGCGTGCCCCTGCTGGCCATGACGCCCACCGAAGGCTACTGCGTGGTGCAGCCGTTTCGCCGCGACACGGCCGGCTACGCGGTGACGGTGCTCGACCAGAACCTCAACACGCAGTGGTCGCGCATGTACTTCCCCAAAGAGTTGCGCCAGCACGTGCCCCTGCAAGTCGCCGTCAGCAAAGACCTCGTCGCCCTGCTCCTGTCCGAATCGTACCTCGTCAACCCGAACACCCCGCAGCAGCGCAGCCTGACCGACGTGGTCGTGCTCGGGCTGGACCGGGCCACGGGCAAGGTCTTGTTTCGCACGCCGGTGCGCCAGCCGCAGCTCGCGCTGCTGCCCTCCTTGCTGCTGCCCCTCTCCGACGGGCGCGTGGCCGCCGCCGGCCTCTACGCCCAACCCCGGGCCACCCGGCGCGACAGCGTGCTCGGCGTGTTCATGACCGCCTACCGCGCCGACGGGCAAGCCGTGGCACCGACCTTGACGCCGTGGGCGGAGTTGGCCGCGGCCGCCGGTGAACCGGCGCTGGGCCGCCGCCTCTACGAAGGCAAGGGCCGCTTCGAACTCCTGGACCTGCTCACCACCACCGGCGCCGACGCCAAACTGGTCGGTGAGTACAGCAATGGTGCCCAACCGGGTCCGTTCGTGGTGCTGAATTATCCGACCGCCAGCGTTTACCCCGTGGCCCGTACGTTTAAAACCTTGGGCACCCCCACCGAGCAGCGCCTGAGCAGCTACCGCGGCGTGATGAACCGACGGGGCGAGCCCACGCTGGTCTACACCGGGGTGGAAGGCAACCAGGCCTACGCTTACGCCACCGTGCTGGCCAACACGCCCACCCGCTCGGCCACCCGGGCGCTGACCGAAGCGGAAAAGCTGCCCGAGCTCCCCGCCTACGCCGCCACCCCGCCCATGGCCAGCAGCCCGGCCCTGGACCGGCTCACCGGCCGGCTGGCCTCCCTGCAACAGAAGCTCAACACCGGCGTCGAGGTTGTGAACAAAGCCGTGAACGGCGAACAAGCCCCTGCCGTCGTCAATTACCAGGCCGACCAACTGAGCAATTTTGTGGTCGGGCCGCGCGGCCAGGTCTTGGTGTTCCGCTACGAAGCCAGCCGCAAGATGCTGCGCTACCAGCTGCAGCCGCTGAAGTAAGCGGGAGCACGAGGGCAAGTTGGGCGGCGGGCGTTGCTCCTTGTATTCCGGGGAGTTTCTCTTTTCTGCTGGTTCAGCAATTGCAGTTCGATTCCCAAACCCCTCGTTTACGTTCGGCCCTTTACTTAGACTTCATGGGCGTTACGTACCGGACGGGTAGAATGCGTTCAGAACCCCATCCCCAATTTAGGGCGATGATGTACAGGTTTGGTTTGCTGTGGCTGCTGTACTCTCTTTCGGGTTGTCGACCGGCCTCGTCCGGGGCTCCGTTGCTTGGGCACTGGCGGTTTCAACAACAGCACCAGGTCCTCTACCGCCCGGACGGCACCGTGTTGGAGGCCAGCACGCAACGACCGCCGCAGGCGCAGTATCGTTCCCTGGACATTACGCCCCGCGAATTAATTTATCACCACGTGCTGGAAGACCGGTCTTTTCCCGGTGACAGCACCTACACGGTTGCCCGCTCCTATACCCGCCAGGATAGTACCCTGTGGGTCGTCCCCGTCCCCGGAATAGAAGCCGGTCCCGTCTTCCTTCACCGCTTGACGAACCAGCACCTGACGTTGCGCGTGGCGCAAGAACGCGTACCTGGTGCGCCGTACAGCGTGTGGGACTTGTCCTTTACCCGGTAACGGCCTTGACCAAGGCAACGACAGGCCGTTGAGGCGGCCCTAAAATGCTCCTTTCGGGAACCGATAACTTAAATGGCTGACAGGCTCGCAAGAGCCCGTCACAGCCTTGGCTTGCCTAGTTAGAGTTTACGAAACTCGTCTATCAATCAAAGTTTACGAAATGCCCTGGAGAGGCGAGTTTCGTAAACCCCAACGACGGGGTATTGACATCTCCTCACCGGCGGTAGAATGAGCAGCACCGAGACCTCGGCGCGGAGCCGTTCTTTCCCTGGCCCAGACACAACGCAACGGGTTGGGCTGCCCGCAGAACGCCTTATCACTGGGCGCCCGGCTCACCGCTAACCGCGGCCCGAATGGAGCCCGGGTAGCAACGGAAAAAGCTTCGGTTACTCCACCGTCAGGCGCAGGGCTTTGCTGCCCGCCCGCACCACGTACACGCCCGCTGGCGCCCCGGCCGGCAGCGCCAGCGCGGCCGTGCCCGCCGCGTTGGCCGTGGCCGCGGCCACGGGGCGGCCCAGCGCGTCCGTCACCGTCACCACCGTGCCGGGCTGCGCGCCCGTGAGGGTGGCCGCGCCCGGCGCCGGATTGGGGAACAGGGCCAGGCCGGCGCCGCCCAGCACCACCCCCCGCACGGGCGAGTAGGTGGCCGTGCCATCCTGGTCCACTTGCCGCAGGCGGTAGTAGAGCTGGCCGGCCGGCGCGGCCCCGTCCAAGTAGGCATACGCGTGGGGGCTGGCGCTGCTGCCGGCGGCGGCCACCTCGCCTACCTTCGCGTAGGCCACCCCGTCGGCGCTGCGCTCGACGTCGAAGCGGACACTGTTCACCTCGCTGGCCGTGGCCCAGCGCAGGCGGGCGGCGGGGCCTTCCGCCACGGCCGTGAAGGTGATTAGCTCCACGGGCAGCGGCGCGCTGGCCTGTACGGCTAAGCGGGCCGTGCTTTCGCAGCCGCCCACGGTTTGGGTAGCGTAATAGGTGCTGCCGTTGGCCAGCGGGGTACTGGTGGGCAATGGAGTGCCGCCGCTGGCGGCGGCGTACCACCGCACGGCCGTGCCGGTGGCGGCCAGGCTGGCCACGGTGGCACCGGGGCTAAAGCTCTGGCTGGCGGCGCCAGTGGGCGCGGCGGGCGGGCCGTCGCCCCGCACCACCTTGTTTTCCTTCGGCAGGCCGACAATGAGCCGGTCCGAAGGCGCGTGGTAGGCGGCCGCAAGGGCGTCGCCCCCGCCGGCCATGGTGCCCACCGCGCTGGTGCAGGCCGAAACGGGGCCGAATGGCCCGGCCGCGCCCCGGCCCAGGGTGACGGCCCCGGCGTCGGTCGTGGGGCCGTTGTCCCAGTCGCTGCTCCAGAGGAGGTACTTGCCGTCGGGCAGCGGCGTGACGGTGCTGCTGCCCAAGTCGCCGGGGCGGGAGCCCACCAGCGAGTTGGCCGGGCTCACCACCCCGCGGACGCCGCTGGTGCCGCTGCCCCAAGTGAAGGCCCCGGCCTGCGGCGCGCCCGGGGCGCTCCACCCCCCGCTGTTCACCAGGTAGTCGCCGTTGGGCAACAGCGTGGTTTCAATGCCCACGTAGTCGTCGGCCGTGGTGCCCACCAGCGAGTTGGCGGCGCTCACCACCCCGCCCGTGGGGCCGGTGCCGAGCAGCCACGTCGCGGCCCCGGCGCGCGGCACGGCCCCGTTGCTCCATTCGGGGCTGTTCACCACGTAGTTGCTGCTGGGCAGCGCCTGGATGCCGTAGTTGCTGAGCTGGTCGCCGGCCGTGCTGCCCACCAGCGAATTAGCCGCGCTCACCGCCGCGCCGCCGGTCGGCACCGTGCCGTTGCGCCACGTCACGGCCCCGGCTTGGGCGGCGGCCCCGTTGTTCCAGTAAAGGCTGCCCACCACGTAGTGGCCGTTGGCCAGCGCCGTCACGCCGGTGCTGCCCACCCGGTCGCCGGCCGTGCTGCCCACCAGCGAATTGGCCGCGCTCACCACCGCGCCGCTCACGCTGGCCTGGCCCCCGGCCAGCCACGTCACCGCGCCCACGTCGGCGGTGGCGCCGTTGTCCCAGTTGGGGCTGCTGATGACGTACTGGCTGCCGGCCAGCCCCACCGCGCCGCCCAAGCCCACCTGGTCGCGGTCGTGGGTGCCCACGAGGGAGTTGGCCGGGCCTATCAGGCCCGCCGTGGGGCCGGCGCCGCTGGCCCAGGTCACGGCTCCGGCTAGTTCGACGGCGGCGCTGCCCCACCGGGGGGTTACCACCAGGTAGTCGCCGTTGGGCAGCACCACGGGGGCTTCCCGGCCCACGCTCAGCGTGTACAGCCCGTCGCCGACCAGCGAGTTGGCGGCGTTCACGGCCCCGCTGGTACCGGTCAGGCCGTTGCCCCATGTCACGGCCCCGGCCGAGAAGGGGCCGCCGCTGCTGTTATGCCACCCGTCGTTGTGGAGCACGTAGTGGCCGTTGGGCAGCACGGTGGCTTCCCAGAAGCCCACGTTGTCGTAGGCCGAAGTGCCCACCAGCGAGTTGGCCGCGCTCACCGGCCCCACGGTGCCGCCCGTGCCGCGGCCCCAGGTCACGGCCCCGGCGCTGGGGGCGGGGCCGTTGTTCCAGCGGTCGGCGTACACCAGGTAGTTGCCGCTGGGCAGCACCGTGAAGTTGTAGCCCCCCACGAAGTCGTCCGGCTGGGTGCCGACGAGGGAGTTGGCCGCGCTCACCGGCCCCACGGTGCCGGCCGTGCCGCTGCCCCAGGTGGCGGCCCCGGCCCTTTCTGCCGTGCCGTTTTTCCAGAAGGGGCTTTGCACCACGTAGTTTCCATTGGGCAGGGCATTGACGGCGTAGAAGCTCACCTGGTCGCCGGCCGAGGTACCCACCAGCGAGTTGGCGGCGCTCACCACGGCCCCGGCCGGCGCCCCAGCGGGCCGCCAGGTAGCGGCCCCGGCGTCGGTGGCCGCGCCGTTGTCCCACTGGCTGCTGGCCACCACGTAGCTGCCGTTGCGCAGGGGCGTCAGGCCCTCGGCGCTTACCTGGTCGTTGGCGGTGGTGCCCACCAGCGAGTTGGCGGCGCTCACCGCGCCGGCCGCGCCGGCCGTGGCGCTGCCCCAGGTCACGGCCCCGGCGCGGGGGGCAGCCGCGCCGTTGCCCCAATCGGGGCTGCGCACCGCAAAGTGGCCGTCGGCCAGCAGCACCACGCCGCCGCTGCCCACCTGGTCGTTGGCCGTGCTGCCGGTCAGGGTGCTGATGACGGCGTTGGTGGCCCCGTTGTAGAGGTACACGGCCCCCACGTCGGCCGCCGCGCCCGCGTCGAACAAGGGGTCGGCGACGACGAAGTTGCCGTTGGGCAGCACCGTGACCGTGGTGCCGAACGCGCCGGAGCCGGCCGGGCCGGGCAGGACGGTGGGTTGGGCAAGGGCGGCCGGGGCCGCGCCCAGCAGGCCCGCGAGCACGGCCAGCCCGCGCAGCCGGCTCAGGGAGAAGGCTTGCCTGAAGTAGGAATGTTGCATAAGAGAGGAAGGACCGGCCGGCACGGGCTAGCTAGCCGGTCAAAGTTAAGGCTCCACGCCCCGGCCGGTCTACTCTGTCGTCAGCCTCAACGCCTTACTGCCCGTGCGCACCACGCCCGCCGACAGCACCAGCGCGGCGGTGCCCGAAGCGTCGGCCGTGGCCGCGGCGACCGGGCGGCCCGGCGCGTCCGTCACCCGCGGTGCCGGTGAGGGTGCAGGCCTTGCCGATGGCCGGGTTCGGGTGCAGGGCCAGGCCGGCGCGCCCTTCAGCGTCCCCCCCCGCACGGACGGGTAGCGGAACGTGCCGTCGGCGGCCACCTGCTTGAGGCGGTGGTAGAGCGCTGCTGCTGCCCGGCCGCCGCGGCCGTGCCGATGCGGGCAAATGCCACCCCATCCGCGCTGCGCTCTACCCCAAACTGCCGGCTGTTCTTCTCCGAAGCCGTGGCCCAGGCCAAGCGCACGGCGGTGGGGCCGGCGGCCGTGAAGGCCGTCAGCTCCACTGGTAGCGGGCTGCTGCCGTAGCCCAGCGGTTCAGAGCGAAAAGTTGCCGCTGCCGCCCAGGCTGGCGGCGTCGGTGGCGGGCGGGAGGCCGATTTCCGCTTCCCGTCCGAAACGCTCTTTTTGGGGGCGCGGTAGTGGCTGGGCCGACGCCCATGCCGCTTAGCGGAGCGGTTGCGGAAGTGAGGGCCGAGCCACTCGTCCATCCCCTCAGCCACCGCTGCCTGCGCGCGAGCGGCTCGGAACCGCTCAGGCGGGGTATCAGGGTGTCAGTGGTAAAACAGTCGACGGACGCTTCGCGGCTCAGCAGTTCCAATTTACTCAAACGGTCGAAATACCGAAAGATGCTGTGATAAAAACCAAGGAATGGGACACGTTTTTTACCTTCAGGCTGCTTTAAGGAAGGCCTTTGGGTTCATCCTGCGTAGCTTCGGCCCCTCAACTGGTCGGGGCTACTTCTTTTTTCAAGCAACGTGCCGGGTGGTAGTGCGGGTCACAGGCACGATCGTTCTTCCACAGAGAGTAGTATCAGAGCAACAGCAGTTTACGTATGACCGGCAACGACGCCGGGCTTGCCGCTGGGCTGGCGTGCCTTTCACGCTCAGCTGCCCGTGCCGGCGCACGAAGCCTGGCTTCTTGGGCACGGCCGTTGCGGAAGCGGGCAAGCTCCGCGCCTGCTGATGCGCCGCCGCCGGCAGCAGCGCAGCCCCTAAACTGGAAAGCGCAATGATTTTTCCGAAGCCCCACATGGATGTTGGATAGTGAATGAGACGAGGTGGCCGCGGGCCACTTGTCGGTTTACAGTTTCTTGATGTCCTTTTTGCTGCGGTCCACCACGGCGCCGGGGCTGTTTTTCAGGGCCACGGCGGCGGCTTTGGGGTTGCTGGGCGCGCCGGTGCCGGTGAAGTGCCGCACGCGCAGGCCCGTGACGTTGTTGGTTTCGATGCCGTGGGTAAGGAAAGGCGCCCGCGGGTTGGTCCACTGCAGCTTAAAATCGTTTACGGTTAGCCCCTTCACGTGCTCGGCCAGGAAGGCCGGAATGTCGCGGGCAAACAAGCCGAATTTGGGGTCGGAGTTGCCGCGCAGGTCCACGTTGCCGCCGGCCACGTCGTTGAGCGGGCTGTCGGTAAACTCCAGGCTCAGGCCGTTGAAGGTGATGTCCTCCAGGGCGCTTTC
Source organism: Hymenobacter sp. (assembly GCF_036388155.1). Taxonomy (NCBI): domain Bacteria; kingdom Pseudomonadati; phylum Bacteroidota; class Cytophagia; order Cytophagales; family Hymenobacteraceae; genus Hymenobacter; species Hymenobacter sp. The sequence continues at coordinate 93,223 of NZ_DASVSI010000025.1, forward strand.
GGCGGTGCCGTAGAGCAGAATGCCGTTTTCGGCCTTGCAGGTGACGTTGTTGAAGGCCACGTTTTTGATTTTGCCCAGCTTTACCTTGTCCTTGCCCCGAATGGCCGATATGTGAATGGCCTCGCCGTTGCCCCACCAGTCGCCGGTGCGCAGCTTGGTTTCGATGCGCACGTTGCTGAACGTGAGGTTTTCAATGGAGCCTTCGTCGCGCAGAAAAATGCCGATGCCCCGCGTCGAGTTGGTGATGTTGCAGTTGCTGACGTTGACGTTGCGCACCGGGTTCTGGTCGAGAAACCCGATGCGAATGCCGCTGGAGTACGACTGAATGTTGCAGTTGCTGATGTTGATGTTTTCGCAGGGGTGCTTCAGCCCGCTGAAGCCCGCGATTTCGAAATGGTGGTCGTAGCCCACGATGGCCAGCCCGTCGTCGCCGGCCCGGATGTCGCTGTTCTCGATGGTCACGTTGCTGGAGCTGGTCACGTCGATGCCGTCGGCGTTGGGCACCAGCATGCCCGTCCACAGCCGGATGCCGTCCACGTTCACGGCGTCGCAGTCGGCGAAGTGCAGGGTCCAGAAGGTGGCGTTGAGCAGCGACACGTCGGTCACGCGCACGTTGCGGCACTTCGCGAAAATCACCATTTGCCGGGGCCGGTCCTTGGGCACCACCGGGCCGTCGCCGACGCCGCTGGCCACGCGGCGGTAGTTGTTTTTCTGCCGGGTGTAGCGCGTCGTGGCCGTGTCCAGGGTCTTGGCCTTCGTGAAGTCGTAGAACACCTCGTTGTTGCCATCGACGGCGCCGTGGCCGGTCAAGGACACATTTTGGGCGTCGACGGTGTACAGAATGCCGTAGCGGTTGGTCCCGTACTCCGGCACCGAGTACGTTTGGTAATCGGTGAGATTGGGGCTGCCCTGGAGCACGGCCCCGTCGTTGAGGTGCAGGTTGACGTTGTTTTTAAGGTTCACCGTGCCGGTAAGGAACGTGCCGGCGGGCACTTCCACGATGCCGCCCCCGCCGCGGTTGCAGGCATCCACGGCCTGCTGAATGGCCCGCGTACTGAGCGTTTTACCATCTCCCACGGCCCCGTATTTCGTGATGTTATAGGTCTGGGCCAAGCTCGGCGAGCCAAGCAAGGCCAGGGCGCCAAGGAGGTAAAGAAGTCGGGTCATGGGTGGGTTTTGGGAAAGGAAGAAGGGCGGAAAATCGGCTTGCGGCAGGGCCACGAGCTACGCCCAATCGAAGGCGGTGGGCACGCCGTTGAGGCGCCACTTGGTGGGCCACGGGTTGGTCAGCCAGTCCAGGGGTTCGGCTACGGGCTGCACCCGGGCGGCGGCCGCGAAGCTCTGCTTGATGGCCTTCCGCTGGGCTTCGCCCACGGCTTCGGGTTGCGCCGAGATGAAGAGCGGCGCGCCGCTTTCGGCCAGCAGGCGCATCCACTGCTCGTTTTTCGGCCAAGGCACCTTTGGCGTAAGGCCCACGCAGTCGCCATCGGCGGAGTAGAAGGCGTTGTGCTGCACCAGGCGGAAGCCCATGGTGTTCACGCCCATTTTGCGGGTGCGGTCCCATTCTTCGCCGCTGGTGTCGTCGCCAATGCGGTTCAGCTCAAACAAGCCCGCCGACAGGTGGCTGACGGTATTACAGCCAATCAAATACATCGGGCCGGCCGCTTCCCGAATGGCGCGGTACAGGTCGAGCATGATTTCGGCGGTGGTGCGGCTGATGTCGTAAAAGCGCCAGCCGGGCGCCGTGAGGCCGTCGGTCATCTCAAAGCCCCAGCGCCCCAGCAGGTCATACGTCGTGAAGTCGTGCTTCACCAGGTCGTAGCCCCACTGCGCGTGGGCGCGGATGACAGTTTGAATGCGGGCGCGGTTTTCCGGGATGGAGGGGTCCAGCACGGGCTTTTTGGGTTCGTTGCGTCCGGGAATGCTGGGCAGCAGCAGGGTGGCTTTGGCGGTGTGGGGCGCGCACAGCGGGCGCGTCCAGAGGCCCGGCCGCATGCCCTTCTGGCGAATGCGGCCGGCGAGCGTGCTCATGTCGCCGAATTTCTCGTTGGGCCGCGTGAAGTCGTCCTGCCAGCAGCAGTCGTTGGGCAGCAGCGGCGAGAACGCCGCCCAGCCGGCATCGACCACCGAAAACGGCCGGTTGTCGCCGGCCGGGGCCAGGTCGGCGAGCAGCGCGGTGTGCTGCATAATCAGGTCGCTGGAGTTGCGGCCATAGGCAAAGTACCAGTCGTTGATGCCGTACACGGGCTGCTTGGGCAAGCGCGGGTGCTCGCACATCAAGCCACAAAAGCGACGGGCCGTGGCGAAGGCATTTTCCTTCCGCTCGTTCTGCGTCGTCACGATGCTGGCCGCGGCCAGCGTGCGCCCGCCCAGCTGCACGCCCACGCCAGCGCTGCTGGTGTCCAGGTTCAGCTGCATGGTGCCGCCGCCCACCTGCCAGCTGCAAAACGCCGCGCCGCCCGTTTTCACCCCGAAGCAGGTCGTGGCCTGGCCATCGTGCTGCACGAAATACCAGGGCAAACGGCGTTCTGCTTTGGGCTGCTCAAAAGCCACGTTCCCGTAGGTGCGTTCCCACTGGTCGCCGCACACCGTGGCCGCCGCGGTGGTGGCGTACGGCCACCGCAGCTGTACTTCCCGCAGGGCCTGCGTGGGCGACTGCACCGCCACTTCCAGCGCGTTCTGCTGGTAGCTCAGGCCAACGGTGATGTCCTGATACGTCCACGTTTTCTTATCCGCAGAGGTGAGGGCGTGCACGCCGTCGGCCAACTGCACAAACACTGACTCGGGCAGCTGCACTGCGGGGCGACGAGGCGCCCCTTCGCTGGCCCCCGGCAGCAGCAAGCCCGCCAGGCTCACGCCCATCAACTGTAAAAAATGGCGTCTTTTCATGGGCAGCAGAGTGTGAGAGGTGGGAATTACTTGACGGGATAAATGCGGCCGGCCCAGCCGCCGCCGGGGCCCAGGTTGAGCTTCAGCTGGGCCTTGACCGACACTTTCACCACTTCGCGTTTGTAGCCAGTGGCGTCGCGGTCGGCATTCACGCCGTCGCGGAAAATGACGGCTTCGTAGGCGCCATCGCCGAGGAGCGAGCAATTTAGGGGCATTTCGCGGGCGTTCCAGTTGCTCATGGCGCCCACGTACCAGGTGGGGTGATAATCACGACCGGGTAAGGCCAAGGCGGCCCCGCCAACAACGACGAACAAGCCCAAAAGAGCAACGCGGTGTGTCATAGCGGAGCAAAGGAGCTGGGAATACAGTGCTTCAGATAACGACTGCTGGCATTACAGCAAAATCGTTTAAGCAACGGCAATAAACAACTTTTCGAATCAATCGCTGCTGGATTACCTTCGTTTCCGGCGTGCTTCCTGGCTAAGGTATGTTCCGTTTCTTTCCATTTGGCGGGCGGCCCCTTGCCCCCTACGGCGGGCCCGCCATGCGCATCAGGTCGGCCAGCAGGCGGGGCCAGAGCGTGGGCCGCAGCCCGCGGCGGAAAAAGCCGAAGTGCCCGATGCCCGGCACGCCCAAATCGGCGGGCACGAGGCGGTGCATGTCGATGCCGGCGCTGCTGCGCACATGTTTCCAGAACTGAGGCACCGAGCGGGCGTTGGCGACGGGGTCGTCGGTGGCCCAGTACACGCTCACCGGAAACCGCAGGTCCTGGTAGTGGTGCGGGGGCAGGTCGGGGGTAAAGCGCGGGTCGAAGTAATAGTCGGGCACGCTGCACCAGCGCCGCCAGTCCTCGACCACTCCGCGAGGCAGGTCTTCCATGAGGCCCCAGCGGCCGGCCGCGTTGTAGCCCAACAACGCGTGGCTTACCGGGCTGAAGAGGTGGAAAAAGAAGTGGGTCTTGAGGCGGTAGCCCAGCGGCATGTAGTTCCAGTACCCCACCGAGGTCGCGACGGCCACCAGCCCGGCCAGCTTGTGCACGTTGGGCATCAGGCCCACCTGCTGCCCGCCCACGCTGTGGCCCAGCACCAGCAGCGGAAGGCCCGGAAAGCGGGCTTCCAGCCAGTCGAGCACGGCCGGCATGTCCAGGGTGCCATAGTCGGCGAAACGGTAGGCGGCTTTGGCCAGCGGCACGGGCCGCGAGTGCTGCGCCCCGCGGTAATCCCACAGGCACACGGCGAAACCGGCCTCGGCCAGGTAGCGGGCGAAGGGCTCGTAGTAGCGCCGGTTGGCTCCGGTGGCCGGGTTGAGCTGCACGGCGGCGCGCGGCGTCTGCCCGGCGGGCGGCAGAAAAAGCAGGCCCCCCAGCGGCAGGCCGTCGAGGGCCGGAATGGTATGCACTTCGGGCGCGAGCGCAGGAACGGGTGCCATAGCGTTGAAAAAGAGAAATGGTCAGCAGCAAAGCGGCTAACCGCCCGGCCTGCTGGGGAAGGCCGAAAGCTACGGCCGTTTTAATGCATACTAAACGATTGGTATGTAAAACCGTCAAAAAAGTTACAGCAATGCTTTGGCGCGCTCGAAGGCCGCCGTCAGGTAGGCTGAATTCTTATACAGTTGCATCAGCAACAGCGAGCCTTCCACATCGGCCACTACCCGAATGGCCAGCTTTTCGGCCGTGGCCGCGGCGTGCCGGCTCCCGAAAATGGTTTGCAGCGCGTGCTGCCAGTCTGCGAAAAAAACCTTTATCTGGTCGAGAAAAGTGTCTTCCACGTGCGCCGTCTCCAGGACCGTATTGGCGAAGATGCAGCCGCCCTGCTCAGAACTGAACGCTTTCAGCGCGGCCGCCACCATCGCCTCCAGCCGTTGCGCGGCAGTTAAATCGGGGGCGTAGGCTACTTTAAAAACCTTTTCGGCAAAGAAGGCGCTGGATTCCGCTAGCACGGCCTGCATGATTTCCTCTTTGCTGGCGAAATGGTGGTAGAACACGCCCTTGGTGAGGCCGCTGGCGTGGGCCAGGTCGGCCATGGTGGTGCGGTAGTAGCCCTGCTGGCGAAACACGCGGATGCAGGTGCGCACTAAGTCGCGCTTGGTGGTTTTTTGCAGCGGCATGACCGGGTGATGCGAAACGGGGGGTAGGCAAAGATGCACAAACCGTTCGAAGTGCTGCGCCAAGAGCGAAAGTACTTGTCCGACGCGGGCGCGCCTGTCCGGCGTACCTACGGCCACTTACGGCTCGCGACAGGTAAAACCACTCGCTTTACTGCAAACAGAACGGCCGATTTTAAGTCCTGAAAAGCAGCATTCTCCACGCCCACGGCTGAACTGATTTTTCACGCGCCTTGGCCGCGCTGGCGCAATTTAAAAATGCTCTTGTCAGTTGGTGGGTACGTGCCGGCTGATAAGGGCGAAAAAACTGACTTTGGGTAACAAGCCTCCGGGTAGCGCAGGGGGCTACGAGGCGGCGGCCCCCGCCACCTTGCGAATCTTCACCGGTACGTATTTGTGGTAGGGCGTTTTGGTGAAAGGCTCGCAATTTTCACTGTCCGTCAGCATGTTGAGCTCCGGGCCGGCTGGCGGGCCGCCCTGGTAGCGCAGGCCGTAGCCATTGGGCAGCGTCACCATTTTCCGGCGTACGGTAGTGTCGACCTCCACGAACACCTGGATGCTGCCACGGGCCGACTCGCACACCACTTCCGCGCCGGGCGCGAGGTCCAGCTCCAGGGCATCGTCGGGGTGCATGCGCAGGCTGCCCTTGGGGTCGGTTTTGCGCCAGGCCGGGTTGCGGTAAATCTGGTTGGCATTGTAGCTGCGCCGCTCGCCGGCCATGAGCACGAACGGGAAATCGTCGCTGGCTACTTCCGCTTGCTTCAGCGCCTGCATGGCCACCACCATTTCCGGGATTTCCAGGTGAATCTTCCGGTCGGGGTTTTTGAGGAGCGACCACACGTCGGCGTAGTCGTGCCGGCTGATAATCCGGCCCGATGGACTCGCCAAAATCGCCTCAAACAGGGCATTGCCCAGCGTGCGGCGGCTGCCCTCGAGGCCGGCTTTTTTCACGGCGTGGTAGTAGCGCGTGGCGTAGCCCACGGCCAGGCCCAGCAGCGGCGCGGCGGCGGCCAGCGACGGCGGCAGGGTTTTGCCCAGGGTGCGGTACAGCACGGAACTGGCCAATTTTTGCAAGAACGGCTTGCGTTTAAACAACAGTTGCAAGGCCAGCAAATAGCCCAGGCGGGCCGTGGCCCGGGGCTCAACCCGCGCCAATAGACTCAGCACCGGGAAGGTGGTGGGCAGCAGGCCCATTTTTTCCAGTAGCCGGGTATAGATTTCCGGCTCGGGCAGCGCCTCCTCCAGGGGCGGAAACAGCGGGTGGCGCAGGTGAAAGAAATTGGCAGGAAACTCCAGATTGAAGCCGGAGGCTTCGACTTTTTCGAACTGCGAGGCCGCCGGCAGCACGTAATGCGCCAGCCGGGCCGTTTCGGTCATGGCGATGTCGACCACCACCAGCAATTCCAGTTTCTCGAAGGCGTCGCGGTAGGCCTGGGTGTCGGCGTAGGTGAGCACCGGGTTGGCGCTGTCGACCCACACGGCCCGCACCCGGTCAGCCCCGGCATGATTGATTTCGTCGGGCAGGATGTTGGGCGGATACAGCCCGCCAATCGGAAACATCTGATGCGCGGCCGTGCGAAGGCCCTTTTTTCGCTCGTCGGTATTGCTCGCCAGGGGGATAAGGTACGTGTGCAGGTTGTTGCCGCCGGCCCGGCCAAAATTGCCCGTCAGCAGGTATAGCAGCTTTTCGAGGTAGCCGTTCAGGGTCGTGTTTTTGGAATGCTGCGTCCCCAAATCGACCCGCACGCAGGCCTTTTTTGCCTGGGCAAAGCCTCTTGCCACGCGCTCAATGTCGGGCAGCGGCACGTCGCAGCGCTGGGCATAGTCTTCCGTATCAATGGCCAGCAACGCCTGTTTCACCGCCTCGGAACCGGTGCAATGGTGGGCCAGAAACTCCTCGTCGCACAGGTTTTCGCGCACGATAACCGCCAGCAGGGCCAGCAGCAGGTACGCATCGGTGCTGGGCCGGAGCTGCAGGTGGATGTCGGCCATTTTCGCCGTTTCCGTCACCTTCGGGTCAATGACGACCATGGTGCGGGCGGGGTCTTTTTGCAGGGCTTTCAGCGTGTCGCGGGCATTCACGATGCCGTGGGCCTGAAACGGGTTGGTACCGATGAACAGCACGTAGTCGGCGTGCTCGATGTCTTCGGTGGTGTGGCAGAGCTGGCTGCCAAACAGGCGACCGTTCACCCAGATATCGCCGGTTTTTTCCTGCGCCAGGGCGGTATAGATGTACCGGCTGCCCATCGCGGCCAGCATCTGGCTGCTGTACACGCCGCCCCAGTGGTTGCCCTGCCCGCCGCCGCCCACGAAGGCAAACGCCGGCCCGCCGTGCTGCTTTTTTACTTGGTTGAGCTGCTGCGCGATTTCACGCAGCGCGGTGTCCCAGCTGATGCGGGTGAACGAGCCATCGGGCTGGCGCTTAAGCGGGTAGCGCAGGCGGTCGTCGTGGTTTTGGTAATATTCGAGCCGGGCCGCCTTCTGGCAGATGTAGCCCTGGCTAATGGGATGCTTTTCATCCCCCCGGATTTTTGCAAGTCTGCCCTCCTGTGTGTCGACCTCGAGGCCACAATTTCTCGAACACAACGGGCAAGCGGTAACAGATAAGGACATACGGCTTGGCGAGTAAATTGGATAAAGAGGCCATGACCCGACTCGGGACAGTGCCACGGCATGTTGAGGGTGGCAGCATCCAGGCACAACAAAGCAGTCTGGCAGCTGTCGTTCCAGGAAAAAAGCGGCCTTATACCGGTAGCATTCCAGGTAAACAAGGGGCCGGCCATCGGTAAAAATAGGGAAATCTATCGGTAGTAAGAGAGACCCAAGAAGGGTGGGGCAGTTGTGGTCAACAGCCGATTGGGTTAACTGGAGGACTCAACATTCATCGCCCGTGATGTTGCGTGGGCCCATCTGGGCGACGACCAGCGAATCGTCGATTGCCAGCCGGATGGGGTCCAAGGTGTCTTAATAGCTCCAATTGGGTGTGTAGTGGTGGACTTCGTGCCTTGGGGCCGTGCACGCCCCCTCCTTCGTGGGCGTAGGGGAGCAGCTTGCTATCAAGAGGCTGCTAATCAGGAGCGCGCACGGCGGCGCAAAAGGCATGTTTTTCACAGAAGCAGTGATAGAAAAACATGGGCTAGTAAGCACACAATTCTTGTGTCCAAAACCGTCATGATACCTTGGCAGGTGGGAAAACAATGATGAGGCTGCGTATATCTAAACGGAAAATATTGTGGTCATTGGTCACGCTTGGGTTGCGCTTCTACTTTGCACGCCTTTTTTCTGTTCCCCGAAGCAGACGCGCCAACATGCGTGCTTTGCTTGCCTACGCAGTTTCTCCATGTGTACGAAAGCGGTGATTCGGGGCTAACGCCGACCAGCCCGGTTCAGCCCTGCTTCTTGGCCGGCTTGGCCATCGGCCCGGTTCACCTCCCAGGCCGGTCGGCGGGCCTTCACCGCTTTGGCCGCCCCTGTCCGCCACGTACGGCCTGCTCGTGTCCGAGGAAGTGCACGCCTCCGCTTTCATCAGCAAGCCCGGCCCCGTCGCGCACGTTCCCCTCAACGAACGGCTGCGCCTCCTGCTCGAACGCGTGGGCTGGTGCCGCCGACGGACCGCCCGGCGCTTGCTGGCGGGGGGCACGGCCAAACGCCAAGGGGTGACGAACACCGTTTTTCAGGCCGTGTGGCGCCAACTCTTGCGGCTCTTTAATGCCCACCTGGCCCCGGCGAGCGGCGCGGGCCCCGCGCAGGGGCTGGGGTTTTGCGACCACACCGACGGGGTCAAACCCACGAATCGGATGTACCCGCTCCGGCAGCTCGCCAGTCAACCGGGAGTGCCCGCCGTTTTGGCGCTGCAGCGGGTGATGGGCAACCCCGTGCGGTGGGATTCGCGCGCCTCTTATGGGATTCGCGCGCCTCTTATCGACACCAAACGGTCGACGTCATCGCCTATTTCGCCAAGCAGCTGCACGAACCCAACCGGCGCGTGCAGGAGGAAGGCGCGCAGCACTACTGCCACCGCTTGGCCCCCATCAACCTCCTGGTCCAGCAACAACAGCCGCCCTTCATCTACTTGCCCGGGTGATTCGGGGGGAAAGTTCGCCCGCTGGCCGGAACTGCCCGGGCCGGCCAAATCCGGGCGACTCACGGCGGTCGTAGAGTCGGCTCGCAAAATCCCCAACGTTTTTCACCATGTCAAACGAGTACGCCCTGTGGAAACAGGACCTGCGCCGCGCTGTTGGCGGCCTGTGCGACCTCCTGTTTCCCGTTGGTGCCGGCGGGGCGGGGGCCGCCGAGCCGTCCTTTTTGCAGGCCCTGCGCTACCTCTATCAGGAGTGCCGCTTCCCCGCGTTCGTGGCACTGGAAGCCTGGCGCCAGGCCGGCCTGAACGCCGCCGCCGGGGCCGAGCTCGCGGCCTTCATGCACCGGCTCGACGCCTACGACGAGCCCGATTCCGACGACGCCCTGTGGGCCGACCCGCGCTGGCTCGCCATCCGGCGCCACGCCGCCCGGGTCCACGCCTTGCTGGTCTAACGGCCACGCACTGACCAGTTGTGGCCCCGCCACACTGGTCGTGTTCACTTACACGATCGAAAAGCAATCGAGATTATGGGGTGGGACCGCCGAACACCGGCGCCCGGCGGAGTACACCGCGGCGGCTTGCTGCCGGGGATTGCCCTGCTCGCGGTAGGCGGCTTTGACCCGGAAGGCCGAGGTCGTGGCCCGGGCGGCGGGGACCAGGTTCCACGGAGACGAGAGGACCAGGACCGTTCGCCCCTCCGGCAAGGAGACAAAGGGGGTCGCGTATTTGAGCGGAACGGCCTCCCGGCGGGGCTTCCGGTGGCGCACGTTTTCCCGCACCTCGTACCAGGAGTTGTCCGGGTGCAACTCCTCGAGACTGCATTTGTAGGGCAGGGGGCACGGGCACCGGGCGCGCAGCACCAGGCGCACATGATGCCGGGCGTCAGGGGTGGCAATTTCCAGTGCCAGGCACAGGCCCCGGCCAGCCAAGCCAACAGGGAGCAAACGAAAGCAGGAGTCATGGCCAGAGCAGGTGTAGCAGCGGGACAGAGGGTTCTGCTTTCCGGAAAAACGGCAGCGTTCCTGTGTTCAGCCAAACGGCACTGCGATAAACGCGCTCCCTTCAAATCAAGGAGGATTTATATTCAAGACATGAAATACCGCCTGTTTCTGCAGGCTGCCCTCATAGGGGTCTTAAGCGGCGGGGGCGTTGTTGTACGTGCATTGGGCACAGTGCCTGCCCTGGTGGTCACGCATTACAGCCACGGCATGGCCGACCAATGGGCGCCCAGGGAAATACTCTGGGCCGTGGCGTCGTGACGAACTGCCACATTTGTCGTCTTCACTTGGTTGCCGCAGGTGCGCGACGCCGCGTGGTTTTGGGGCAGCGCCCGGCCGAGGGTGCCCCAAAACAAAGTGCCCGGTTGTTTCTTTAGAAACAACCGGGCACTTTTCCGCCCCGCCAGTCTAGCTTAAACCGGCGAACCGCAAGCAAGCTTACTCTTTGATGAGGCGCTTCGTCAGGTTTATGGCTTTGCCATTACTCATCCCACGCACCAGCACCGTGTAGGTACCACTGGCGACGGTGCGCAGGTCCAGGGCCTGTGCGAATCCCGCATCGCGGCTGGTTTGCAGCACCACACGGCCCGTGGCATCGAGCACGCTCACCTGGTAGGTGCCAGCCGGTACCTGCGTCAAGTCCAGTTGGGTGACCGTCGTGGCCGGATTCGGGTATACGCCGATGGACGGCGTCAGGGCCACACCTTTTATAAAGCTGACGGTGCGTACGGGCGAGTAGGTGCCCGTGCCGTCCGTGTCCACTTGCTTGAGACGGTAGTAAACGGTCACGCCGTTGGCTTTCGGGCCGATGCCGGTGTCGAGTAGGGCGTAGGCCGTCGGGCTGGTTGTGCTGCCCTGGCCTTGCACCTGCCCAATCTTGACGAAGTCCGCGCCGTTGAGGCTGCGCTCCACCTCGAAATGGTCATTGTTCTTCTCCGAGGCTGTAGTCCAGGCCAGCGAAGCGTCCACGTTTTTCACGGCGGTAGCGGTAAACGCCGTAAGCTCCACCGGCAGCGGGTTCTGGCCGAGCACCAAACTCACCGTTTGCGTAGTGATGCCGCCAAACAAGTCGACTGTGGTCACACTGACCGGAATAGCCTGGCCGGTGCGGGGCAGCAAGGTGCGGTCCACTACCGTGAACAAGCCAGTGCTGGACGTGTAGCGGATGCCTTTGCCAGCCAGCAAGGTCGAGTCGGCCACGCTAATCTTGCCCATGCGGATGCCGTTGTTTACCGTGCCTATGGCCGTGGTCCCATCGAGGTTGTAGATGAGGCCGGCCGTGTTATAAGCCGCGCCGTTGGGGTCGATGCCGTAGGCCAGCACGTTGCCGTTCTGGTACTGGTTGGCATTGCCGCCCTTCACCGGCGTTGTCTTGTAAGCGAACTGCACATCCGTAGCCACCGGAATGGTGTAGAGGGCCGCCGCACTCACCGCACCGAGGTTATCAGTAGCGGTGTAGATGAACAGCACGTTGCCGGCGTAGGTCGTGGCCGGGTCGAAGCGCAGGGTATTGGCCTGGGCCGGGGTCAGGCTCTGGCCGATGGGCAGGGCGACGAAGCTACCGCTGGTGCCGTCGACGTTGTTGTTGTAGTAGAGCACGCCCTGGCTGCTGGCCGGCAGGCTGCCGGTGAGTTGATAGGTAGCCACTGTACCGTCGGCATCGGTAGCCGCCAGGGGCGAGATGCGCAGTTGGCCGGCCGTGTTGCCTTCCGGCGCTTGCAGGCTGTTCACGACGTTCTGGGCCACGGGCACCTGGTTGGCGCGGGTGGTGGTGGCGCTGGAGACGTTGTTGGCCGGGTTGGTCTCCGTGGTGGTCGTGCTGGCCGTGGCCGTCACCGCGAATGTGGTACCCGGCGCGCCGCTCGGGGAGGTGAAGCTGATGGTGTTGGTCACTGCACCGTTGGCACCGGGCTGCTGGCTGGGCACCACCGGCAGGGTCACGCCGGTGCCGTTGTAGGTCTGGGCCGCGCCGCCGTTCACCGAGTAGCTGGCGCCGCTGGGGATGGGCAGCACCACGGTGGTCGTGGCGCTGGCCGCCGGCGTCGCGCCGTTGTTGGTCGTGGTGATGGCGTAGGCCACCTGGCCGCCCGCGGCCGGCGCCGAAGCCGGGCCGCTGATGTTGGTCACCAGGTCGGCGGCCGACGTCACGGTCACGTTTAGGGTCTGCTGATTGTTAGCCGGAGCAGGGTCGCTGGTGGCCGAAGCCACGCTGCCCGTCGCCACCAAGGGCCCGGTGCCGGGGGCCGTCAGGGTCACGGTGTAGGTCAGGGCCGCGTAGCCGGCGGCGTCGCTGGCCAGGAGCGTGTTCACGACGGGGAAAATCACCTGGCCCGTGTTCGCGTTGTAGGTCGCGCCGCTGGGGAAGGTTACCACCCCGGTGCCGCTGTTGTAGTTGCCCGTCTGGCCGCTCACCTGCAGGGTGGTCACGTTCAGCCCGGCCGGCAGGGCCAGCACGGGGCGGATGTTCGCGGCCACGTCCGAAGTCGAGGTCGGGCCATTGGCAATGGTCAGGGTGAGGGTCACCGGCGAGCCGGCTGCTACCGAGCCCGTCGGGCCCACCGAGCTGGTGACAGTGGCGCTCAGGTCGGCCACCTGGTCGGTGGGCGTAGCCGAGGTCGTGGTGAAGCTCACGCGATTGTTGTCCACGTTGCGGTCCACGGCCCCGCCGCTCACGGCCGAGGTGCCAAGGGCCGTTACCTGGGCCACATCGGGCATGGTGAACGACACGCTGTTGGTCACGGCCGCACCGCTGGCCAGGTTGCTGATGCTGGCGAAGGTCACGAGGCCCGACGTGCTGTTGTAGTTGGCGCCGGTGGGCACCACCACGTTGGTCAGGTTGGCGGGCAGCTGCAGGGCGGGCACCACGGTGGCGGCCACGCTAGGCCCGTCGTTGAGTGTGGTGACCGACAAGGTCATCGGGCTGAACACCAGCACCGAGGCCGGGCCGCTTACCAGCGTCCGCACGTCCACCGAAGGCGTGACGGTCGTCGTGGCCGTGGCGGAGTTGTTTGCCAATACCGCGTCCGGCGTGGTGCTGCTCACGGCCGCGGTGGCCGAGAAGCTGGCCACCCCCGACGGGGCCACGAACGTAATGCTGTTGGTGGTGGTGCTGCCCGCCGCCGCGTTAGCGATGGTGGGCAGGGTCAGCATCCCCGTCAGCACACTGTAGGTAGCACCGCCCGTGAAGGTGATGACGCCCGCACTCAGCGTGCCGGTCGAGCCGTTCAGCTGCAGGGTGATTACTGACAGGCCGCCGGGCAGGGCCACGGTCTGCACCACGTTCTGGGCCGAAGCGGCCCCGCTGTTGGTGGTCGTCACGGCGTAGTTTACCGACTGGCCGGCCAGGGCCAAAGCCGGACCCGCGATGCTCGTGCCCACGTTTGCCGAGGGCAGGATTTCCACCTTCGTGCTGGCGAAGTTGTCGGCCGGCACGGGGTCGGTGGTCTGGGTGCTGCTCACGTTGGCCGCCACCAGCACCGGGCCCACGGCGGGGGCCGTGAAGGTGAGGGCGTAGCTCTGGGTGCCCGCCGAAGCCAGGGTAGCAGCTATGCCGTTGAGAGTCACGATGCCCGTGGTCGAGTTGTAGCTCGCCCCGGTGGGCAGGGGGCTGGTGATGACCGTGCCGGGCGTCAGGCTCAGCTGGTACGCCACACCGGCGGCGGTGTTCGGGCCGTTGTTCTTGAAAGTCACGTTCACCGTCACGGCCGCGCCGGGAGCGACGCTGCTGGCCGATGTCGTGAGGGTCGCCACGCTCAGGTTGGCCTGGTCGGCGTTGGCCGGAGCCGTGGTGGTCGTGGCCCCGTTGGGCACGCCGTTCAGGCCGGCGGTGTTGTTGGCAACGAGGGTTTCACCGGCGCCGTTCGTGTTCGGAGTCAGCGTGGCCACTGGGGTGATGGCGGCGCCGCTGGCCGGGGCCACGAAGCTGATGGTGTTCGACAGGGCTTGGCTACTGGCGAAGCTGGCCACCGGCGGGAATATCACGCCGCCCGCGGCCAGGGTGTAGGCCGCAGCGCCCCCGCCGGGGTTGGTGGTCGTGAAGCTGCCGTTCACATAGTACAAGGTTTGGGTAGCAGCGGTGGCGTTGTAGTAGCCGCCGTTGCTCACAAATGCCTGGGTGAGGCCGGTGGGCAAGCCGGTTACGGTCTGCACCGCGTTCGGGGCGATGCTCGGGCCGTTGTTGGCCGAGGTTACCGTGTAGGTAGCCAGCGTGCCCTGCACGGCCGTGTTCGGGCCGTTGAGGGTGGTCACCAAGTCGAAGCGCGGGTTCACGGCGATGGTCGTGCTGGCCGCGTTGTTGGCCGGGTTGGTGTCGCTGTTGTCGGCGCTGGTCACGTTAGCCGTGGCCGTGAAGGGGCCGTTGGCCGGGGCGTTGAAGCTCACCGTGTAGGCCACGTTGCCGGTGGCGCCGGTGGCCTGCGAGGCAATGACCGGGAAGGTCACCAGGCCGGTGGTGCTGTTGTAGCTGGGCGTGCTGCCCGCAACGAGCGTGGCACCCGCGCCCACCGTGGGCGTACCGAACGCTACGTTGGTGAGGCCGGCCGGCAGCTGCACGGTCTGGGTCACGTTGGTGGCGGTGCCCGCCGGGCCGTTATTGCTGGCCGTGACGGTCAGGGTTTCGGTCGCGCCGGCGTTTACCGTAGTGGCGCTGGCGGCGATGGCCGTGGCCAGGTCAACCGGCGGCGGGCCCACCGTCACCGAGATGGTGCCGGGGTTGGAGGTAGCGGCCAAGGGGTTGTTGTCCTTCACCGTGTAGGTGGTCACGGCCGTGCCGGTGAAGCCCGTGGTGGGCGCAAAGGTCACGTTGCCGCTGCCGTCCACCGAGAAGGTGCCGCCCGTGACGCTGACGCTCGTCGCGCCGTTCGCGAACAGGAAGGTGCCGGGCACCACCGCGCCGTCGCCGTCGGTGTCGTTGGCCGTGGCGCTGAAGGTGATGGTTGTGTTGCGCGGCGTGGTGCGCAGGTCGTTGTTGGCAATCGGGGCAAGGTTGCAGGTACCGAAGTACACGTCGTCGATGCCGAAGTCGTTGCCGCTGGCGATTGTGCTCAGGTTGCGGATTTCAAACGTGGCCGTCGTGTTCGAGCCCGAATACCAGATGTCGGAAACCTCTATCCAGCGGTCAGGAGATTCGTTGATGAGGCGCGTGCCCGAGGTGCTTTCCCCGTTGATGACGAAGCCGATTTCGGGCTTGCCGGTATTGCGGGTCGGGTCCAACAGGTTGTTCAGGAAGGCCGAGAAGGTATAGTAGCGGTTCGGCTGCACGGCCACGGTCTGGCTGTAGATGCGGGCCACGCTGGGCGCCCCGTTCAGCATCAGGAACTGGTCGTTGGGGTTGGTGGCGCTGCTGTTGCCCCGGGCGAAGAAGGCCAGGTGGTAGTCGGTGGCATTGGCGTCCACGGCGTAGTTAAACGTCGGGTACAGCCCGTTACCGTTCATCACCAGCGGGTTGGGCTTGGTCACGAAGGTGTAGTCGGTTACGAAGCCCGTGTTGCCCTGGTTGAAATCGGCGTTGGCCAGCAGGTTGGGGCCGGTGCCGGAAGTACAGGCCGTGCCGGGGTCGTACACCCGCAGCGTGACCAGCGCGGTGACACAGGTGATGGTGCCCGAAGTGCTGCACACCTGGTAGGCAAAGGCATCGGAGCCAATGTAGCCCGCGTTCGGGGTGTAGGTGTAGGCCCCGCTGGCGTCCACGGTTACCGTGCCGTGCGCGGTGGTCGCCGTCCCGCCGCTGTACGTGGTGGTGGTGCCCCCCGCCGTGGCGGTGCCCGCCAGGGCCACGGCCAGGCCGGTGTTGTCGGGGTTGTAGTCGTTAAGCAGCACGTTGCCCGTCTTGGCCGTGTTCAGCGGCACCGTGTTCGAGTCGTTGCTGGCCGAAATGCCGCCGCTGCTCAGCGGAATGGTGAACACGGCCGGGCCCTGCACCGGGGTGCCGCCGTTGGTGGCCGTGGTGCTGGTATTGCCCTCGTTGTCGGTGGCCGTGTACGTGAAGGTCACGTTGCCAGCAGAGGCCCCGGTGGGGTCGAAGCGCAGGCTGCCGGCTTGGGCCGGGGTCAGGGTCAGCGGAACCGTCACGAGCTGGTAGGTGCCGCTGACGCCATCGGCGTTGGTGTTGTAGAACAGCGTGCCCGCCGAGCCCGCCGGTACGCTCGTGATGGTGTAGTTGGCCACGGTGCCGTCCGCGTCGGTGGCGCTCAGGGCCGAGAGCGTCGTCGGGCCGGCGGTGCTCGAAATGGCCGGGTTGGTCACATAAGCCGGCACCGGGGCAAACTTCACCGGGGCGTTGCCCGAAAACTCCGAGGTGCTGTTGCCTAGGGTAGCCGTGCTGGTGAGCACTGTGCCCACCGCGATGCCGGTGAGCGGAATCGTGAAGGTGAACAGGTTGGTGTTATCCGTGCCCTGGTTCAGGCCGTTCACGGTAGCGCCACCCACCCCGTAGCTGCCCGTGCCGCTGTTCGTGTCAGTGCCGGCGAGGCCTTCCGTAAAGCTGCCCAGGTAAGCAGAGCCCTGCCCGAAGCCTTTGTTCGTATTCGTGGGGTCAGTGGTGAGCGGCGTAGCCAGGAACAATTCAATCAACGAACCGGGCCGGGCATAGCCCGTCACGACCAGGTTCGTGCCAACAAGGGTTGACGAGGTGATAACCGGGAAGTTCAACAAGCCATTGCCACCCGTGGCGGCTTCCCCGTTGTCGTTCAGGGTCACGTTCGGGGTAGTGCCCGTGTTGCCGTTCCAGAAAGGGGTGCCGGGGGCCGTGCTACCTAGGTTGGTTTCGCCCGTGGTAAGCAGGTCGATGCCCAAACGGGTATTGCCGCTCATCGCGTTCTGGGAAATAGTTACTCTATTGGCCGTGCCCAGCAGGAGCACGCCCGAACCGTTGTTGCCGGTCAGGACGTTATTGGCGATAGTGGTGGTGTTGGTGGCGCCAAACACGCGCAGGCCCGAGCCTTCTTCGCCCGTGTTGGTGGCCACGCCCACGCCGTTGTTGCTGATGGTGTTGCCGGTAATGGTATTGCCGCCAATGGTGTTGCCGAACGTGTCGATGCCGTGGCCGAGGTTGGCCGTAATCAGGTTGCCCGATACGGTGTTGTTCGTGCTGGCGCCTTGCAGCTCTATCCCGTCGAATACCAGACGCTCGCCATTGCCCGCGTTGCGCAACAGGCCATTGCCCCGGATTTCGTTGCCCGTGATGCTGTTGCCGTTGGAGCCGTTGCCGTTGGTTAGTACCCAGATGCCCATGCTGCCGTTGAAGCCGATGAGGTTGTTGGTGACAAAGCCGTTGTCCGAGTCATTCAGGTTAATTCCCTCGTTCTGCGTACGGATACCCGCGCCGGGGTCGGTGAAGCTGACGGCCGAAGCCCCAATGACGTTCTGCTCAATGCGGGTGCCCGTGCTATTCACGCCCCCGAAAATGCTCGTATTGAAGCCGTAGATACTCAAGCCACGCACGGTGGTATTGTTGGTATTGTTGGTATTGTTGGTATTGTCTGCAATGGTGATGCCGTTGATATTGTTTACGCCTTTCACCTGCACTTCGGGGCCATTGAACTGCGCCAGGGCCGTGCTGCTGGTGCCTACCGTGCCACCCGTGCCCAGGGGCACATTGTTGGTATTGCCAATGTTGAAGGTCTGGGTGGTGCCGTCGATGCTGGTGTTAGCGCCCGTAATATTCGGCAGCACCGTTGTGATGTTGATGTTCGCCACGTTGCTGGTAATACCATTGGCCGTGCTGGTGGTGAGGCCGCTAGGAAGGCCGGCCCGCTGGCCGGCTACCGCCGCACCCGAGGGAATCATGAAGATGCTCGTTTCCTTGCCGGCGACCAAAGCACCCGCGCTGTTGCTGCCGCTCTGCGCCAGTAAATTCTCGTCGCCCAAGGCGTTGGCATTGGCGATAAACTGCCGCAGCGAGCCCTGGCCCGTGTTGTTGGTATTCACCACCGTATCGAAGTTGTAGCCAAAGTCGGCGGTCGTAGGGGCCGTACCGGTCACCGTCACGGCCTGGATGCTCTGGGGTGCCGCGGTGGTCGTGACCAGGCTGGCAAGCGTGGGGGATATCGTGAAGGCACCGGTGGTGTACTGCGTGAAGCCAAGGCCAGCGACGGGAGCAGAGGGCGCGAAGCTGGCCAGCACCTGGATGCCGTTCACCAATACTCGCACCGTTTGGTTGGCGGTATTGTTACCGTTGCGCTGCGAGGCCCGGAACCGGATGGTGTACGTGCCAGCGGGCAAGGTGATGCCCTGTTCCAGCGTCGGCTGAGCATTACTAAGCGTTTGCAGCAAAGCAACCTGGTCACCTTGCCCGGTCAGCGGGGATGCAGGCACGTTGAAATTACTGCCCGTAGCGGCAATGCCTGAGCGGGCATTGAACGTCCAGGAAGCATTGGTAGGACTGACACCGGTCGGGCCATAGCTGAAGCTTGCTCCCGCGTTGCCCAGGTCGGGTGTTTCAAAGCTGTTGTTAGCGGCACCGGTCACAACGTTGCCGCCGCTGTTGAGTACCTCCACCAGGTCCACAAAGGCCGTATTGTCGCCGTTTGCCGTGCCGCCCTCGAAGCGCAGCAGCGCCGGGCCGGTGCCGATGCCGTTGCTGGGGGCTGCCGCGCCCACGTCCGTTTTGGCAGGGGCTTCGCCGCCCACGCGGGTGGTGGTGCCGTTGTACGTCTGCACCGGTATCAGGGCCGCCGTCGCCCCCGTGCGCGAGGACGTAACGGTCGAGTTTACCACCCGCACGGTGTAGTTGCCGGCCGCTAACCCGGGGAAATTGTATACGCCTGACGCGTTGGTGGTGGTGCTTGTTATGTAATTGCCGGTGGCATTGTATAGCTCCACCGTGGCACCGGGGCGGGCCACGCCGCCGCTGCCCGCCAGGTTGCGGCCAGCGCCGCCGCCGTAGTTTACGTCCTCAAACACGGTACCGGTAATGCTTTGCGCTTGTATCCCTGCACTGTGCAGCAGCAACAACAGCAAGGAACCGATGGCCAGCCTGAATCGGCCAGAACAACTGGCGGCAAGTACGCCCTGCGCCTGGCTAACGTTAAGGATGGCTCTCGTCCGGTTGGCTGGCTGATGCGGCTTGGCTGCGCCCGCCCCCCAAAATCGTAGCATTGTGTTCATACTTAAATTGACTAAAAAAGAATTGAGAAAGAGTTAGCATTCGTGGCATTGGGCTCCGAACGCATTTCCAGCAGTTCGGCGCGGCTAGCGCTACTATAAATCGTCATGGTACCAGTGGAGAGCTGGTCGTCGGCCCCAACGGCCAGTCCGGTGCCAGTGGCCGCACCTGCGCTGATGCTGGTAGTCCCGGCCTTGGCTGTGGCCGGATAGTAGGTGTTAAAATTCGCCGAGATGATACCTGCGCCGTCATCGCCCGGCGTAGCGCCTATTTGGGCCTGGGCTGCCGGGCCAAAGGCCAGCAACGCCCCTAGCAGCGCTAGGAGCCAATAAACCGGCCAGGGCGGGTAACTACCCTCTTCCCCCTGTGGGGTTTGTAATAGTGCGTTCATAATTGATTAGCTAAAAGGAATGACGAGCATCACTGATGGAAATATTTTTAAAGGGCATCGTGCGTCCGACGCACAGCTAAAATAGCGTTGCTGAACAACGATTAAATATGAATTTACTTTGAACACAAACGCGTATATGTCTAGCCTACTGAAAGAACAAATTAACGGAATAATTTATACAAAAGAACTAAAAACCAGTTAAACAGCGACTTTTAGCCCTCTAATTACGACAATTCTCAGTTGAGAGGATTTTATAAAGCCGCTTTTTTTATTTACGATTTTGCACTTTTAACATTTAATATATAAGAAAGCTAGGCGAAGAAATTTCTTTTATATCATAAGGTCGTACCCACAGAGAAGGCTTCCCCAGCCCTTACTGCGTGCTTCTTGCCCCTACCCCCAGAAGCTGAGCTGCCCCTTTGCTACCGCTCCAATCAGTACCGCCACCTGCTCCGGGGTTAGCGTAGCTCCAGCCGAGCGCCGGGCGTGGCGGGCAGTTCGAAGATGACGCTGCCGGGGCCGTTCCCCCTCGATTAATGGCGCGCGTAGGTAGTGCCGTTGAGCACCGGCGTGTGCGTATGGCCTTTGAAAGCGAACATCACGGGCTGGTTGGCGCTCAGGTGCCCGCCCTCGGGCTGGCGGCAGAGGGCGGCCGTGGCCAAGCAGCAGGCTGCTTAGCTCCGCCCTTGCGTGCTCACCAGGGGCATAGTCGGCCTGCGCCGTCATGTCGTCGTGGGTGGCCATGCCCGGGCCGGTACTGGAGAAGATACATAGTCCTGCCGGCCGTTGGTGGTTTCCACGTTCGGCCCCACGAACTCATCCGCCCCTCTGGCCTGGAAGCCACTAGTGGCCTTGACGCTGCGCGGCGCATCCGTGGCCGACGACTCGTATACGAGGGCGAAGGGCCGCGGCCAGGCCTGGCCGCGCGGGTGTGCCACATTCGTGGGCAGCGGCAGTGAGGTGGTCTAGAAATGGTGGACAGAAGTCGGACGTATATTTCTTCTGTTAAGGCAGCAAAAACCAGTAGGGCGTCGCCCGACAAATGGCATAAATACGACGAAGCATTTAATGCCTATGCCTGGCCAGCGATAGCAGCAAGGGTAAGCAAAGCCTTTGCCCATTGCGTGCTCTAGGGGTCGCGCGTTCATTCAAAGAAGGTATTGAAGTTAGCCAACGCGTCGGAGCGAATTATGTGGCCTGGCAGCTGGCGAGCCGGCCGATGGCTAGCCGCCCCATGTACGCGCCAGTAGGTGCCGGAAAGGCGTTCAGGGCACATTGGCGTTGGCCGGATTGGGGTGAGCCGTCCGGGACTTCCGCTGGTCGCGGTGGACGACGTATGTGATGAGTAAAAGCGAGAAATAAGGCAGCGCGAACCCGACGCCGAACCAGCGCCAAAAGGAGCGCCCGTTTCCGTGCGCCATGTAGCCCGTAATCAGGGGCATGAACAGGACGGGGGTCAGCAGGACAATGACGAATTCCATGGGCTGAAGCGGGATTATTGCCCCCCCACTGGGGTGGCGTGGGTCGAGGAACAATCGGATTGGGCCGGCCGCAGCACGCCGTGCCACGGCTCGTTGCGCCTCGCCCGCGTCACCTGCTCACCCAGCCAACGCAGGCAGGCGGCCCCTTTCTTTTTCTTATCCATGCGATTTAACTATTTGGTTAATGAATGAGCAAAAAAACATCAGGCCCGAATGGCCCGGATGACAAACTCGGCCACTTCGGTGCGCCGGTGTTCCATCGCGCGGTTGAAGTCCTCGTCGCTGAGCCCCAACCCCACCTGAATGATGGGCTTGCCCAGGAACGGAAAGATGACCAGGGACATGACGTTCATGAACAGTTGCGCGGGGGCGATGGGGTGAATGCGTCCCTGCGCCGCGGCTTCTTCCACTTGGCGGCGGAACTTGTCGAGGCGGGGGCGCTCCTGCTCCGCCACGGCCCGGAAGAAAAACCGCGGGTTGCGGTTCATTTCGTTCACGAGGAACAGGGGCAGGAAGCTGTTGCGGCTGACGAAGGTCAGGTAGTGGTCCACCACGAGGCGGATTTTGTCAAATAGCTCGACGTCGGTATCGAGCACGGCCATCACACGCGGCAGAATCACGCCGATGGCCCGCTCGATAATCAGCGCCGAGAGCTTCTCCTTGCTGCGGAAATAGTAGTGCAGCAGGGCTTTGTTGATGCCGGCGCGGTCGGCAATCTCTTGCATCCGGGCCCCGGCCAAGCCCTTTTCCAGAAACACGGCTTGCGCGGCATCCAGAATCAGTTCTTCGGTGGAGCGTTTCGGCAGGTCCATTGTACAGACAGTTTAACTACTTGGTTAAATTTACGCAAAGATGCACTAAAAATCCATTACGACTAGCTGTTCAAAACGGTCGTGCCGTGAACTCGCTTCCTTTGGGGAAAGAAGTGAAAGCGACTTTTAAACCAACCTTTTACCCACCTGGGTTAGACCACAGCCGCTAGCCCAAGTAGGGCATTAACGCTCTCGAGCGGGTGGTGTGCTGGAGGCGACGAATGGCCTTTTCCTTAATCTGCCGCACCCGCTCGCGGGTCAAGGCGAATTGCTCGCCAATTTCCTCCAGCGTCCGCGCCGCGTGTCCGTTCAGCCCGAAATGGAGGGTAATGACGTCCGCCTCGCGCAGGGTCAGGGTCGAGAGGGCCCGCTGGACCTCCCGGCGCAGGGAGTCGTGCAGCAAGCCGGCATCGGGGCTCTCGCCGTCCTCGTTCGCCATGACGTCAAGTAAGCCGTTTTCCTCGCCCTGCACAAAGGGCGCATCAATGGAAACATGGCGGCCCGAGAGCCTCAGCGTGTCCGCCACCTCGGCCGTGCTCAGTTCCAGCACCTCGGCAATCTCGTCGGGCGAGGGCTCGCGCTCGAATTGTTGCTCCAGTTCGGCGAACGAGCGGCTGATTTTGTTGAGCGACCCGACCCGGTTCAGGGGCAGGCGCACGATGCGGCTCTGCTCGGCCAGGGCCTGCAGGATGCTCTGGCGAATCCACCACACGGCGTAGGAGATGAACTTAAACCCCTTATGATGCGCAGAAAAGCTACAACATCACGGGCACGCGCAAGGGTTTTCCGAGCATTCCGCTAACCTTAAACGCCGAGCCTACTTTTGCTGGCACTGCTCATATGTACCCACCAAGGCCGCCTCACAAGAATGTGGTGGTAATTGACATGGTGGGCAACCGGGATGGCGATTTTTTGCGGGCGAACCGAGAAGCGGGATTACTTAATGTAGTCAAAGCGCAAGGTTTGGCTAATCACAAGCCACCGGAGGGCTATACGTGGCACCATCGAGACGATTTCAAACCCAATCCGAACCCGCCCCCCTTGGGGGTACGTGTACAATGGAGTTGGTTGACGAAGTGGCGCATCGACGCACCTTCGTGCATTTTGGTGCCTGCGACCAGTGCAATAAACACGTGGGCAAAAAGCTTTACACTTGATTTATGAACACTCCTTCTTTTGTTCGCGCCAAAGAACAAATTACTTCGGCCGATGTGGCGGAAATTGAGCAACAGTTCGGCTTTGAACTGCCGGTGGATTACACCGCCCATATGTTGCGTGTCAATGGGGGCTACCCGCAGGCCGACCGGTTTGTAACGACTGGCACCACCGGAGAAACCAGCACGTATCGGGTGAATAGATTTTACTCGATAAAGTATGGCGGTAGTGGCGCACTGCAAACCGCGTTAGAGGACCTTCGGGACCAAATTCATCCGGACTTGGTCCCGTTTGCTGACGAGGCGGGCGGGGACCAATTTTGTCTATCCGTTGGACCGGAGGATTACGGAGCAGTGTACTACATCAGCCATGAATCGTATGTCCCCCCATTCGGAGAAGAGATTTATGATGAGGCAACAGATGAGTATGTGGACGCTCCTCTTCCCGCACCGCGTCAATACGGGGAAGGCGTCTATTTCTTGGCCCCTTCGTTCACGTCCTTTCTTGACGGATTGGTGGATGCACCAAGCCAAGTATAAACTGTTTTACCCAGTATTGGCATAGCCATCGACAATGACTGGGGCTTTTCTATACGTTCCCATTGAAGTTGCATGAACCCATTAACGGAAGAGGCGGCCTTGGATGGGGCCGCCTCTTGCGTTGTGCCCCTTATGGCACATGCACGATGGAATTAGTCAAAACCCAAGCGCATAAAGACACTTTCGTGCATTTCGGGTCTTGCGACCAATGCAACCAGCATTTTGCCCAACCTCTTTACGTGTAACCACCATGGCGCCTAACCCTTTTATCGGTACTGAACAGCCGGCTACTTTGGCCGATATCCAGGCTATTGAATCAGCGTATGGGTTTACGCTACCTGCTGACTACAAAGCCCATGTTTTGCGGCACAATGGCGGCTGGCCCACCCGCACCGTGTTTGTGCAGCAAATGCAGGATGGGCGGCAAGTGGAGCGTAACATCAGCAGCTTTGACGCGGTTAAGCACGGTGAAACCACGTTGGAAAGCAGTATTCGTTCGTTGCGCAGCGAATTTCATGATGACCTGGTCCCATTTGCCAACGAGGGGGGAGGCGATGTGTTCGTGCTGAGCATTGGCCCGGAGGACTACGGCAGCGTACATTACATCGCGCACGAATTTTACGTGCCTCCGTTTTCGGATGACGATTACGACGATGAAACCGATACGGTAAACCCTTTAGCGCCGCGTCAGTACGGGGAAGGAGTGCATTTTCTTGCTCCTTCCTTCACGGCATTTCTCGATGGGTTGGTCGAAGGCACCTCCTACGATGAGGACGATGAATAGCCGCGCTGTCTGCCTAGACGGTGTTAGGCACTTGGGAGCAAATGAAGGCCAGCGGCTTTGGCCAAGATGAGCCCCGCGAAGGCCAATTAATGGAGCTGTTGCCGACGGAAGGCCAGCCGCACAAAGCCGCGCTTGGTGCGGCCCAACTTCACGCCCCGCGGGTCGATGTCGTGCTGCTCGGCGGCGTGGGCGGGGACTTCGCCCGTGTGGCCCCGGTCGGCATCGGCCAGCGCAACGCCCTGCCCCGACGCCACTGGCACTTCTTCGGCCAGGGCACCGACCTGCGCCCGGTCCTGTTCGTTGGCCGGCGTGACGGCGGCGGCCAGCAGGTGGCCCAAGGTGTCGACGGCCACGTGCGCCTTGCTGCCCTTGCGCCGTTTGGCCCCGTCGTAGCCGGCCCGGTGCCCGCTTTCGGGCGTGCTCTGCAGCGTGCGCGAATCGAAAATCACCGCACGGGGGTCGGCGCGGGTCGGGCCTGGTTCAAGCGCAGCACCTGGCGCAAGTCGTCGGTCAGCGCTTCAAAGACGCGGGCGTCGCGCCAGCGGGCCCATTGCTGGTAACCCGCGGCCCAGGGCGGCAAATCGTGGGGCAGGTAGCGCCCGGTGCAGCCCATGCGCACCACGTAGCGCAAAGCGTTAAATAGCTCGCGCAGTGGCGGCCGGCGCTGGCCCGCGTCTTCGCGCACCAGCAGCAATTACGGGAGCAAAAAGCTTCATTCGTCGTCCGTGACGTCGCTCGGATAGGCGCGGCGGGTAACTTCCATGCCCGCCAATTTCGCTCACAAGTTCATAACACCGTCTAGATAAACACTGGTGGAAAAAGGTCTTTGCTGGCCTCCAATAAACAGTATCGAAAAATGGCCCGGAAAACCTGCGTTTCCGGGCCGTTTGGGCGGGAGGCAAAATCCTTCAAAATACGGACGTTTTCGGGAGGGTTTCGATGACTGCCCATGGGACTGGAATTCAGCATCGGCAAAGATTCGACCCAGTTGGTGCAACTTATCTGGAAGGACCTGCGCGCGTTGTCGGCCGGCCAACGCACCCGCTCGGAGTCTGTTGCTTGCAATGATAGGAAAGTTTCAAAGCCTCACTTTGTTGACTTTGGTGCGTTACCCTTAATCCCTGACGCGACTTTCCTGCGGTTAAGCAGGATATGCTCGACGATGTTTCCCACCACGTAAGCCGCATCATCCGAGGTCGAATGGTCGCCGTGCAAATAGCCCGCGATGTGCGTGTATTCGTGGGCTAAATGAGCCGCGTAATACTGAGTGAAGGACAAATTGCCGTTGCCCAGCCACCAGGTAAAGGTAGTAGTCGCAGGCTCACAGGGGCAGGAGGTACCGTAGGTGCCCGAAAGTCTGGCTTTGCCGTTTTGAAACCTAGAGGTAACAATTTCCAGGTCCATTCCCACCTTCTTGTGCTTCATCAGGCTTTGGTAGACGTCGGCTCCCGTGAGGCGTGTCGTACACTCGGTATCGTTGTACCAGCAGTCGCACTTGGTCGCCGGGCGATTGTCACAGGTAAAGGTGTAGGCCAGTAGCGAATCCTTGAACTCTTGCGAGGAGAGTACTTGGGACTGAATGGCCAGCGCTCTCATAGCCGAATCCTGCAGGCCGGGGCGACCACCGCCGTAAAACTTTTTCAAGGTGAACCGGACTGGTTGCGCCGGGCTTTTGCTGGCAAATGAGAGCAGGAAAGCGACTAGCAACAGTACGCGGTGGCTAAGCAGTAGCATGGGAGTCGGTGAATGAGAGAGCTTAAAAATAAGAGCGAGCGCGGAGCGAATAAATCAGTGGTACCACTGATTTATTCGCTCCGCGCTTGTTATAAACCAGCCATTTACTTCCCAGCTTACATTTGCTCTGGCTGTTAAAGGCTCAGTAGTAGAGCCGTCCAAGGTAGGACACACCCAAAAGCTAGACACTGCACCAATCGATAGTGGTTGTTCATACAAGCGTTCGTTCAACTAAGATTTCTTTGTTGAACACGCTATAACTCTCCATATAAGTTTACAAAAAGCAGATTGTGGAGACATTTTTCGAGAGTGCCATCTAAGTGCAATCTAAACGGTAATTTGTTCAGGTTAAGCCGGAGTGCTCTTTAATGCAACCTACGTCTTATCCACCAAGTTCCTCCCAGCCACCCCCTACGTCGAGCAGCGCCCCCTCCGCGGCGGAAACGTTCGAGGCTCTAGCACAGCCCACATCAAAGCGCCGCCGCACGCATCCATCAGTAGCGGCCGGAACTCGCGCCGCTCGGCAGGGACGCCGCTTTCCTGGTGGCAGTACTCCTTACCCTATAAAGAGCAGTGTTGACATCAAAGCTCCTTCCGTTTTTTGGAGGCTGAGGTCACCGGCACCTGGTAGGCGGTTTGGGGAAGGTCGCGGGCGGAACTGCTCAGCTCCCAACTCAGGCGCGAAGAGGTGGCGTCGATGCCTTTGGGGCACTTGAAGCGCAGCCGGCCCGAGTATTTGTAAGGCGGCAGGCACGCCTTCTTGACCTTTGGCGTCAAAGCGGCCTTCCTCGGCCCACTGCTCCACCGTGCGGCGGCCGAAATGGATGTAGGTGGCCAGAGAGGGGGTGAAACAGAAATAAAAACCGGCCGTATCAGGCCGATAAAGCTCGACCATTGGGTTCAGCGCGGCAGTTGCATTATTCAGCGAAAAGCGCCGCTATACTTGATTACCAACAATCTGTGGTGTTGCTTGCTTCCCCTTCCTACCTTTTCTACCTCTACCACGATGAACCCTCACTTCGCCAAGCTGGTGGACCGCCTGGACCGCCACTGCCCCGTGTGGCAAACCGGACTGCGCCGCAGCGTGCGGCTGTACCTGGCCCTGCGCGAGCCCGGGGCCCCCGCTCAACGCATTGAAGCCCTGTTACGCGCCGTGGAGCGCGTGCTGCTGGGGCACCTGCTGCACCAGGACCCCGGCATGAGCCCCGCGCAGGCCTGGGGCGTGCTGGAACACGCCCAGGGCAGCTTTCTCAGCGACCCGGCCCGGGTGCAGCAGCTCCGGGCCCGGCGGCCGGGGGCACAGGCGCCCCGCGACTAACCCGCCTCACGAGCGGGCCAGGGCTTGCTGCCGCCCGGTTACGCGCTGGTTGAAGCGCGTGGGGCTCATGTCCGACTCCTTGAGCTGGAGGCGGTTTTTGGGTTCCATAAAATAGGTTGGAGAAACGCCCTGCTTTTTTAGGATTTTCAGACGATATTTTTCAGATTTACGGCGAATTACGAGGCGTAACTAAATAAAGCCGAGTCATACTTAAAATAATATCTCATCTTTTTTAAGTAATTTTAGATATAATCTCGAAATCCGTGGTTCCGCTATGAAATCTATTGAGGGTAAAATCAAAAAGAAGCTGGGTGAGCAAGGAATAACGATTCAGCGTCTCGCCACTCAGTCAGGCATTTCCGAACCAACGCTGCATGCCATCCTCAATAGAGGTGACGCTAAACTATCCCAATTAGAAAAAATAGCTGAGGCTCTAAGTGTGTCACTCAATTATTTTCTTGATGATGACTCAGCTTCTTCTTCTGGTTCCACGCTACAGGCTGGTATCAACAATCAAGCAGGAAGCGGCAACACCCAGAAAATCAAAACCAGTACGAAGGCTCCAGCCCAAGAGCTAGCTATCCAGCTCGATAGCTGCCTGCGCGACGTCGAGTCATTGAAGAATCAATTAGCCTTGGCCAACGCATTGGTGGCGGCCAAAGACGAAACCATTACCCTGCTGCGCGCCAGCTACAACCGTCCCGCATAGAGGCGTCACCACTGCACTTTACCGTCACCATTTACCGGCCGCAACTATCCGAATACTTTATGCCCACGGCGGCCGGGCCCGGGTCCAACTAGTAAACGACAAGAACCAACCGGCCTTCCAACCCCTGCTCACCGACCAACTCTAGGCAGAAGTGCGGCGGCGTGATGAACTCCGAAACACCTGATAACCCGTTTATACCGGCCACTTACCCCCTCTACCATGGCCACGCCTGTATCCTCTTCCTCGCCTTATTTCCTCTGTTATGTCCGACACCCCCAAGCTCGAAGAGCTGTTGGAGCAAATTCTCCTGAACCAGGACGCCATCGACAACCGGCTCCACAACCTGCAAAGCACGCTGTTCCGCATCAGCACCGACCAGGAAAAATTCTACCGCGAGCTGCGGGTGATGGCCTCCGACCTGAAGCGCGTGAAAAACGCCCTGAAGCTGCCCCTGCCCCCTCCTTCTTCTTCCGCCACCCCACCAATTCCCGCCCCGGGCATCTCCCCTGCCCCCGACCAGGAAACTTCCCAAGCGCCGGCGGAAGCCGAAGCCCTCCCTCCTAACCATCCCCCGCCCGCTCGGCCATGGCAATCCCCAACCCGTGCCCCGGAAGCGGGTGCAGCCGCGGCGGCTCTGCCAGGACGGCTGCGACGCGCTCAGCCGGGAGCTGGCACTGAGTCAGGCCCTCATCGCCGCGCACGGTGAAACCATCGCGCTGTTGCAGGGCGACCCCAACACCCCGAATTAAGCATCTTTGACCGCCCCTCTGCCCGTGGCAAAGCCCCCCCCCCTCGTATCAACCCGCCGACCCGTTGCGCGTCGATGCCCAGCAGGCGGCCGACGTGCGCTACTGGGCCGAGCGGTTCCAGTGCAGCGGCGCCCAGCTCCGGGCGGCGGTGTCGATGGTGGGCAACGAAGTGCTGCGCGTGCAGGAGCACCTGACGGGCCAGCGCTACGGGGCCGCGTTTTCCGACGCGGGCCCCGGGCAACCCGGCGATTTGCGCATCAGCATCACCACCGAGTTCGAGGTGCGCTACTGGACCCGGGCCCTGGGCTGCACCGCCGATAACTTGCGCGCGGCCATGTTCGCCGTCGGCCCCATGATGCTGGCCGTGCGGCAGCGTTTGCGCAAGAATTCCTAATCACTCCCCCTCCTACCCTATGCTTCCACGCCTACTCTCTACCCCCTTGCTGGCCGCCGCTCTTTTGCTCAGCGTCCTGAGCTGCTCTAAGAAAGAAGACGACCCCGTTGCCGCCGGCCCAACCAATGTCGGCAGCTACAAGCTCGATAGCCGCGAACCCAACACGGGCCAAGTCGTCAACCGTCAAGTGGAAGCCAAAGCGCATTTGGTTTTTAGCACCGACGCCAACAACGACGAGGTGGAGGTGCGCCTCACTACCACTCCTCAGCCGGCCATCGGCGTCGAGAC
Source organism: Hymenobacter sp. (assembly GCF_036388155.1). Classification (NCBI taxonomy): domain Bacteria; kingdom Pseudomonadati; phylum Bacteroidota; class Cytophagia; order Cytophagales; family Hymenobacteraceae; genus Hymenobacter; species Hymenobacter sp. The sequence continues at coordinate 122,751 of NZ_DASVSI010000025.1, forward strand.
GCTTATCCTCGTTTTCGCCAAACCGAAGGGCCAGCCTGACACGGCATACCGCTATTTTGGCGTCAGCTTGTACGACGGCGTGGCGCCCCTAGGGCTTTGGTTTATGAACGACCGTGCAACGATTACACCCACGAGAAATGGGGGCTTTTCGGGCACTTTTACCGCCTCTAGAAGCATCATGATTGGCCTCGCTAACCAGAAGGATTACACTTTGGAGGGAGTATTCACCGACGTGCGCCCCTAGCTCACGTTTTCCCTCACCCTAGCGCTACTCTACCCCTATGCTCCACAATACTTTTCTAAGCCCTCGACAGGAGGGCAACACCGTTGACCTCACTGACGAAGAAGCCGTGCTCGGCTGGTGCGAGGCGCTCAGTTGCACCCGCAAGCAGCTCCAGGAAGCGGTGGCCGCCGTGGGGCCGGGCGTGGCGGAGGTGTATAAGTGGCTGCAGGAGCGGAAGCTGGATTGAGACCTAACACGACAAACCCAAACCTGGCGCTGGTGAGCGGCGGCAAACAGTTGGAACTGGCGGTCCTTGAGCGCAATACTGCAAGCAAAAACGTCCCCCCTCCTACCCCCCTGCCTGGGCCGCGCGCAACCACGCTTTGGCTTCGTCGACGCTCCCAAACAGGCGCATGTGCAGCCGCTCGCCCAGGCCGAGGGCCATCGCTTCGGCCGACTGCGCGGCCAGGGACTCGGGGCTGACCACGTTGGCAAAATGGGTTAGGCCCTGGGCCTGGGCCCGCGGGGCCCACTCCGTCACAATCCACTCCACGGCGTGGTCCCACGGGCCAATGACTTCGCGGTTGTCGTTGAGCAGGTAGGCGCAGGCGTGTTGCTGCAGCGGCGCCAGGCACGCGTCCGCCCCCACCCGGATGCCCGCCAGCGTTTGGTAGCCTTTCCAATTGTTGTACACCCAGCCGTTTGCTTGGTCAAACTCGGTGGTTAAGTACACCTTGCCAAAGCCGTTGGTCAGTTCTGTTTTCATGGAGCGGGAAAAGGAAGGACCGCGAAGGTAACCTTTACCAACAACACCCAACTTGCTTTTTTGCTTATGGTCGAACTTACCTTTGACCCCATTGTTACCGCCCCATGCCCGACGACGTTGTCCTTGCCGAATCCTACGGCTCCGTGTTAGCCGACGCGGCGGTTCCTTGCGTTATCGTGCAGCTCCACGGCTTCGCCAACCGCGCCGCCTTCACGCACCTCATGGAAACCGGCTTGGCGTACTACGAAGCCCGCGCCACCCCCGAGCGGCCGTGGGGCTGGATTGGCGACGTGCGCCGCATGGGCGCCATCCCCCAAGCCGTGCAGGAATGGCTCATCGCCGACTGGAACGTGCGCGCGTTCCAGGCCGGCGTGCGCGAAGTGAGCATCGTCGTCGCCGAAAACGTGCTGGGCCAGCTGGCCACCCAGCAATACGTGCGCAACACCACCGCCCGCCGGGACCAGTACGAAATTGTCACGGCCAATTATCCTTCCCTGGAAGCCGCCAAGCAAGGCGCACGCGCGGCGTTCCTGCTGTAACCGGGGCGTTCATAGGAGAATGTGGGCCCAAGGGCTTTCTCTTGGTAGGCCTGTGCTCAGGCCTTCAAGCGTCAGACAACGCCCCCTTGCGTAGGAAAGGCACCCTTCGACTACATGGACTCAGGCCGGCACGACGGGCAGGCGTCTCCTGTCTCCCGTCTCCCCCGCCCCTGGCCGGCTCAAGCCGCGCAACAGGCGGTAGTGCGAGCGCAGGGCCGCGCCAAACGAGGGGTTTTCCAGGTAGGGCAGCCCGAACTCCCGGGCCGTTTCTCGGACGATGGGGGCCAGGGCGGGGTAGTGAACGTGGCAGACCCGGGGGAAGAGGTGGTGCTCGATTTGGCGGTTCAGCCCCCCGCAGAAGAACGCCGCCGCCGCGCTGCGCGGGGCAAAGTTGGCCGTGGTGCGCAGCTGGTGCGCCGCCCAGGCTTCGGGCATGGTGCCGCTGGCGTCGGCGGCGGGAAACGCCGTGCCCTCCACCACGTGGGCCAGTTGAAACACCAGGCCCATCACGACGCCCTCGACCAGGTGCAAGGCCACGAAGCCGACCAGGACCGGGCCCCAGGAGAGCGGCAGCACCGCCCAGGGCACGAGTAGGAAGAGCACGAAGTACAGGGCCTTGTAGGCAAACAGGTTGACGTACTCCCGGCGCGGGTGGCGGGCGGCGTGCTGCCCGATTTGGGCTTGAAAGAACTTGACGTAGTCCTTGCGCAACACCCAGGACAGGGACGCGAGCCCGTAGAGCGGAAAGGCGTACAGGTGCTGGTAACGTTGCCAGGGCCGCCACGGCTCCTCGGGCGACAGGCGCAGCAGGCCCGGGGCCACCTCGATGTCCTCGTCGTGCCCGGGAATGTTGGTGTAGGTGTGGTGCACCAGGTTGTGGGTCAGGGTCCACACGTAGGGGTTGGCGCCGAGCAAGTTGAAGAGCAGGCCCAGGGCCCGGTTGACGCGCGGGTTGGCGGAAAAAGCGCCGTGCAGCGCGTCGTGGCACACGTTGAAGCCGATGAAGGCGTTGCACGCGCCCAGCAACCCGGCCAAAGCCAGCCGGGTGCCCGGGTCGAAGGGACCGAACACCACTAGGCCGTACAGGACCACGAAGCTGGTCAGGAAGAACCCCGTCTTGGCCCACATGGCCCCGTTGGCGTGGCGCGAGAGTTGCCGGGTCTGGAAGTAGGCGTCCACGCGCTCGCGCAGCGTGGCGTAAAAGGGCGCTCCGCGCGCGGCGGAGAACTTCAGCTTGGGCATAGGCAGCGAGTGGACGGCGGAGGGTAGGCAGGCTCTGGGCAACGCGTAGGAAAGGACGAGCAGTGAGCCGGCGTGCGGTTCAGCTTGCCAGCCCTCAACTGGGTTGGGTAGGTCAAAGTTTACAAAGGGCGCAGGCAGGGCGGTTCTGTTACTAAAAACCCATACCGCATCGAGGGTTTGCATGCGGCAGATTAGCTATCCATGGAGCGCCCCCTGACCAAAGGATGACCGCTTCTGCTCAGGGGCCTGTCCTTGGTCACGCGGGGTCAGCGTTGGAACAACTAACTGACAGGGACTACTAGACCGGGAATGGTAACAAAGCACTCGGAGCAGCTTCCGGAATCAGAATAGCTAATCCGGCGATAATTATCTGTTATAAAGCCAGTTGTCATGCGAAATTCGTTCCGAAATTTCCGCTGTGGCCTGGCACATGCACGAGCCCAAAGCGTCGCCCTGTTTACGGGGCGGCGAGTTACCGGCCCTGGAGCACCGTTCCTACTTATTTTCTGGCCGGTCGGTACCTTGGCAGGCGTGAAACCCGCCTATCTACTGGCCGGGCTGCTGACGGCCACTGCGGCTTGTAGCAGCCCGGCTACCGAAAAATCTGCTACCATGACTCCCCTCGACGAACTCGGCCGAGACATCCCGCGCATTGTCGAAAAGCACGGAATCCGGGACGTTAGCTTCGACACGGAATGCATTTACAACTTGGGCGACCTCTCCGCGCTGCTGAAATTGATTGTGGAAGAAACCTTCCCCGGGAAAGCCATTCACCTCCGCGAAGAGCTCTCCCCCGATAAAAAATACTTTGTCGCGACGCTCTCAACCGCGGACACTGCGGTCGTTTTTCGCACCCACGCCGACGACGACTGGTTGGCCGACCAGTTCTTCGAGGAATTGGAGAAGCTGCCGGCCGCCCTGGGGTCGGACGACAAGTTGTACAGCATTAACCCGGCGGTGGGGTTGACCGGGCAGGAGGCGTGGTATTTCTGCGGGACCGAGGCGCAGCTCCAGGCCGCCCGGGAGGAGGGCCTGCCGCTGATTTATCTGGGGGAGGATTTCCTGGAGACCGAGGAATACAAGAAATACGCGGACGAGTAGGGAGGAGCACCAAGCACCAAGTATTGGCCGAACAATGGCGGCCGCAGTCTATCCCTCCCTCCACAGTTGTTTTCTTTGGCGCCCCTGGTAGAGGTGCACGGCCTCGTCCACCTCCTGCCAGCGCGTGGCCACGAAGGTGCCCGTGTTCAGGGCCAAGGTCATCTGCTCGGCTTCGGGCAGGGCGGCAAATCCGGCGAGGGTCACACGGGGCCAAGATTACTACTGGGTTAAAATCGCCTGGCGTGACGTTCTGCTCCCGTAGGCCATGGTAAACTAAAAGTTGTAACGAGCCGTTACACTTGACCACTAGCCGGTGTATATTTGTCCCGGATTCTGACCACCTAAATAAGGCAGCCGAGCACCCGGCCCGACTGCCTTACCAACTACGGCAAGAGCCAGCTAGCGAGCTGGGCCAGCAAGTACGCCGCCAGGGCCGCCCCTACGGCTTTCCCGGTGCCACTTGCAACACCCATCGCCAGGGCTTGCAGCAGTTTTTTCGCGTTTCTCTCCATTTTCGACTGAAGTAGAGGGTTGTACCATAACCCCGCACTTCTGAAAGCCCGGCCGCTCCAACGGTTCGGGCTTTCGTTTTTAGAAAAGTCGATTGTGGGTCGCGGGGCATAACCCCAACGCGAACAAAGCAAAGATAATGGGCCTTTACAGGGAATAACAGGTCGATAAAATCGATTCTTTTGGCTATGAGAACAGGCCCTTGGCGGTGTTCCCCTGGGGCGAGAGCGCAGGTCTAAGAACCGGAGAGAACACCACGCGGGAAGAATACCACCGGCTCACCTCCGAGACTATGCTTCGATTGAGAGCAGGCGCAGGCGCTGGGAAAAGCCGCCGCGTTCCGCTCGTCGGGCCTGCTGCACGTGCCGGATGGCCGCGGGGTCGAGTCCGTGCGCTTCCACGAGGGCCTCGAACACTTCCAGGACGTCGGCCAACTCGGTGGGTAGTTCGCCCGGGTCGGCCGCCAGGATTTCCTGGGCTTCCTCGACCAGCTTCGCGCGCAGGGCTTGCTGTAATTCCACCTCGGTCAGGACTTCGGTGGCGCACCGGCGGCCGGATTCGGCGATGAGGGCGGGGATGCGGTCGCGCACCAGCTTGGGGAGGGACATAGCTTAGAGATTGGTAAAGCGACTGGCGTAGCGACTGGCGTAGCGACTGGCGTAGCGACTGGCGGCCACGCCGTCGATGAACTCCACGGCCTGGTGGGCCAGGGCGGCCGAAAAGTCCACGTCCCCCGGCGCAACGCTGGCAAAGCGCAGGCGGGCGTCTTCGTGCACGGCCGCCCGCAGCTTGGCCGAGCGCTCGTAGGTCGCGTAGGCGGCCGCCACGCGTCCCTGGCACGCGAGCAGCATGGCCCGGTCGGGAATGCGGTCGCGCTTGACGCGCTGGTTGAAGTGCTTGTTGACGGGTAACAGGTTCCACAGCTCGTTGATGGGGTACACGGCCACGGGCAGCAGGTGGTCCAGGTCGTAGTCCTCGGGCCGGGTGATGGGCAGGCCCGTCCAGGGACAGGAGAAGGGTATTTGCTCGAAGAGCAATACGTCCACTTGGTTGCGCTCCCAGGTCAGGGGCCGCCGGTTGGCGGGGTGGGCGGTGAGCAGGGTATAGACTTGGCCGCGGTCGACCGTCCTGTCCTGGGCCACGGTTTCGGTGAACAAGCACCACTCGTGCAGGCACAGGGCCTCGACGTAGAGCGAGAGGCGGTGAAACGCCTCCCACAGGCTGGGCGCGATAACCAGGCACACGTCCTGGGGCTGCGTGCCGGGCAGGGGCAGAATCGAGGGCGGTAGCTGGCTCAAGGTCTCGGGCTTGTCAAACACCGACCAGTGCCCGGGCCCGGCGTACTTGATGGGCATGGGCAAGGCCTTGGCCGCGGCCGACACGGCCTGCCGGTAGGCCTGCACCAAAGCCGGTGGGGCGTGCGCATCTCTGTGAGCAGGAAGAAGCCGTCGGCGGGCTGGGGGGCGAGCTGCACCAGCCGTTGCCACTCGACGCGTAGCTTCGTCAAGGCCAGGCGGAAGGCCACGTCGTTGCGGGTAGCGTCATCCCGGAGAGCGCGAGCCCCCTGGTAGATGGGCGATTCCGCATCCATAAACGGCCAATAGTAGGCCACCCACAACTCGGCTAGACGGGTCAGGGGCACGGCCACGGCTTGGCCCAGCCGGGCCACGTCGGGGTAGAGCAGCACCACGTCGTTGAGGGCCCGCAGCAGGGCAATCTTGTAGCTGGTGCTTTTGGTGTCGTGCTTGAGGATGGCGGCCAGCACTTGCTCACCGGAGAGGACGGGCATTAGGGGTTGGGGGAATGGAGCAGCAAGGTATTGCACGGAGCACTTAGGCTTAGCAGAGCGCCGCCCAGCCGCTAACGGCCCCGACTTGGCTCGCCAAAATCCTTTCTTAACAAGCGTAAAAACCGAGGCGTCTGGGGCCGCGTTTTTCACCGCGTCGTTCTGGGATGCGTTAACGCTATGGAATGCTAAGCGGGCCGCGTTTCTAGCTAAAACGGTGCGCGCCATTTAGCAACGGCGGGGGCAGGCGGCTGGGGGCGCCGCGGGCCTTGAAATTTGCTGGATGGGCAGTATGATTTGAGGCTGTCATTTCGCGTCAACGCACCCAGCGTTGACGCAGGTCGTTCTCGGTTGCGACGTTGCTATAGACACTAGCGTGGACCGCGATTCTAGCAATAACCGGTGCCCGGGTTTTTACTTCCCAGGGGGCGTGCTCTTTCCCCGCATTAAATGGATAAAAAACTCCCTCCACAGCACCGTCTCTTGACACACTTCAGCAACGTCCCGGACGGCTTCACCGCACGTCAACTCGCGGCCCCTGCGGGTGTCCTTTACCCCTCTCATAAAACGTGTATCCCCTCCTCGGTTGCGACTTTGCTATGGAACACTAGGCCGCGATTCTAGCAAGAACAGTTACCGATTCCGAACACTTAATTCTGACACTCACCCCCCAGCCTTCCAGCCATGCCCGCCCGTACCCACGACCCTGTCTCGACCCGCGCCATGCTCGCGGACTTGTGCTGCGCCCCGCAGGCCCTGGCCAAGCTGCGAGGGCAAAGCGGGCACGACGCGCTACTCGATGCCCTGCTCGATGCCTTGGCGGCCCGCGCCACCCCCGACGCTCCCCTGCCCACGGCCAAAGCCTTACAGCAGCACGCCGGCCTGCAGCCGCCCGCTTTCAAGCGTACCCTTGAGGCTCTGTATCAAGCCTTCCTCACGGCGATGGAAACCGAGCCCGACTTTATCGCCTTTCCGCAGGTAGAGCACTGCCTCCTGGTAAGCGGGCGCCGGGCCGCCTGGTCCATTAGCTGCCGCTTGCCAGCTACCCCGCAGCTGGGCGAGGGAATGGAGTTGAATTTCGTGCGGGGATTTACCGGTGGCAGCTCGTATTTCGTGGACCGCATCGAGTCGGATTACACCGAGGGGAAAATCATCACCTACGTGCACCTCAAGCCCGGGCACTACGACCCTTACTTGGCGCAACTGCGCGCCCGCGCCCGGTTCGAAGGCAAGCTGCCGTTTGCCATCGAGCGGGACATGGGCGAGTACGAAGTGCGCGACTACTTGCTCCAGCTCTATGGCCCTGCTCCGGGGGCGACTGGTGCGCCTCGCCGTTGAGCAGATGGAGTCGCTAAAAATAGTTAACGCCCACTCCCCTACCCTTGCTGGGCGTGCACCCGCCGAAACTCCCGCTCCACGGCCGAGTCCGTGATGTTCACGTAGCGCTGAAACGATTTCCAGTCCTTGTGGCCGGTAAATTTCATGATGATTTCCGGGCGCAGTCCCCGCTCCAGGCTCAGCGTGACGAAGGTGCGCCGGCCGGTGTGGCACCCCATCTTTTCCCACTTGGGCATCGTGGTCGTTTCCCGCTTGCCCCCGCGGTAGCGAATCAGCTCAAACGGCTCGTTGATGGCAGCTAGCTGGCCGAGTTCTTTGAGGTACTCGTTGAGCTTTTGGTTGGTGATGAGCCGCACCCCGCCGGCGAGCTGCCGCTGCACCAGGGCCAGGGCCGGTCGGTGAGGGGCACGACCACCGTCTCGCGCGTTTTTTGCATCGTTAAGCGCAGCAGCTGCCCTTTGAGGTGCTCGGGCCGGATGCTGACCAGGTCGGAGTAGCGCAGGCCCGTGTAGCACGCCAGCAGGAACAAGGCGCGGGCGTTGTCCAAGTAGCCACCCTCGGGAAGGGACAAACCCTCAATGGCCGCTACCTCTTCCCGGGTCAGGGTGAGGATTTCCGGGTCGTGGCGCTGCCAAGTCAGGCGCTGGTATTTGGCGTTGGCGTGGTAGCCGCGGTCAGCGGCCCACTTCATGAACCGCTTGAGGCGGACGAACTGCTTGGCGATGGTGTTGTCGGTCTGCCCAATCTTGAGCAAATTAGGAAGCGAACTTGTCGCCCAGGCCCGGGGTGATGGCGTCGAAGTCGATGGTCACTTTCGCCTGCTGGCCGAACTCGCGCAGGTGCCGCCCGGCCGTGGCGCTGGCTTGGGCCGTGCGGGGCTGCCCCTGCTCGCGGGACTGCGCGAGGAACTCCTCGAAGCGCGACCAGAAGGTGGGCGGGGCTGTCGACGCGGGAGCAACGGATTTCACCTCCTTTTCCTGGGGCGCGGCCACCGCGCGCAACTCATCCGCGGTGGGCAGCACGCCCTGGGCGCGGCACTCGGCGTAGTAGGTGAGCAAGCGGTCCTCGATGCCTTGCAGGGCGTCGTTGGTGAGGCCGTTTTGGGGAAGCCCCGGGTGAGCAAACGCTGGTCGCCTTTGTTCCACTGGCGGGGCTCCACGCTCACCCCCGTGTACACTTTGACGCGCTTGCCATCGAAGGAGAGAAAGGCAAAAACGGGGGTGGGCTTGGTGGCGCCAGGCTCGGTGAGCAGGAAGGAAATTTTGGCCATGAAAGGTGGTGTTGCGTGCTAATTCAAAGCTACCATGTGATTTCATTTTGTCCCAGATTCTGGGACAAACCATGGGACAAACCATGGGACAAACCTGGGACAAAACCCCCGATTTAAACCGATTCAACCCGACTTGTCCCGACAAGGCTTTTTGTAAAAGTGCCCCTGTTGCCCGCAATAGGGCATTTTTGTGTCGGTTGGCGTACGAGCCGAGTCGTGGGGTATAAGTCACCTACGGACTACTAAAAAGGCCCTCGCAGCAATGTGAGGGCCTTTTTTCTTGCAGTGGGTGCCAGTTTAGGTGTCAGTTCTAGGAAAACGCGAAATATTTCTGTGGTTCCTGTGACGGTGTCAGGTACTTGGCCACCGTGCCCGGGGAAATGCCGAGCGTCCGGGTAACGTAGCCGTTGGACTTGCCCTCTCCCTTCAGCTCCAGCACCGTGGCTACCACCGCGGCGGCTTTGGTCGGGGCACCGAGTTTGGCGCCGGCCGCCTTCTTCTTGGCCAGCGCGGATTTGGTGTTCTCCGAAATTTTAATCAGGTCCTGGGCCGCAATAGTGGCCAGCATCAAAACAATCACGTCGCCGAAGGGGCCCAGCGAGTCGAAATAGGGCTCGGTGAAGGATTTGTAGTTCACGCCGTAGTCCTTCAGCTCCTTCAGGTAGCGGAGCGTGGGAAGGGCGCCTTCCCGGCTGAAGCGGTCCAGGCGCCAGAAGACGACCAGGTCAAATTTCTTCTGATACGCCTCGAGCAGCAGCTTGAATTCACTGCGCTCAGACTTGCCGCCCGACACCTCCTCGGTGAACACCTCGTAGACGGTGCTGTGCCGCTCGGCAAAGGCGCGCAGCTGGTGCACTTGGTTCTCTGGGTCCTGGCCTTTGTCGCGGGTTGACACTCGGGCGTAGATGGCAACTCGCATGAATTAGAGATTCTGAAATGCAATTGTGCCGTGGTATTTTCCTTCAATGATTTCCTGTATCACCTCCTTTTTCCAAACGATTCCTAACTGCACGTCACTCCTGCCCAGTTTATCATTTTCTACTCCATACCGTCCTGAATAGACACCGGCAAACCCTGCAGCTGTACCAAAACGCTCATCTTCTTCCGGACCGTGGACGCCTGTTCTCTTTATGATAACGGGTGAGCCCGACATTCCGGAGCGCGTGGCGGTGTCAATTAACATCATCGGCAAGCCCTTGAAGGGGAAGAAGGGCTCAGAAGCGATACTGCCTTTTTTCCAAATAGGCATTTCGAATGAGTCAGTTATACCAAATGGATATCCCAGAACAAACACCTCATCGCCGACTGCAGGCTCCACTTCGAATGGATATGAGTTTAAAGGAAAGATGCTTAGGTGGGAAGGCACTTCATTTACCTTGCAAACCGGGATAGCGACGACGTCGACCCGGTACCCGTGCGCAGGGTGGGTGAACCAAGTCGGCTGAGCGTAATGCTCATCCATGTAGAGTGGGATATCAAAATTTGTAATGCCGATTGGCCGAGGTGGTTCTTTAGGGTTAATCACGGTTTGTTGATGCTTACTCAAGAGCCCCACGCTAGCAACGGTCGGGTAGCCTGCGTGGTCTGAGATTCGCATGTTGTTTTCAGGATTGATACCGGTGACACAATGTCCATTCGTGATGAGATAGTAGTCGCCGTTGTGCTCGTAGAAAAAGCCGGTTCCTATTGCCATCTCACCTCCAGTTTCACCAAAAACCATTCTGAGTAAAGAGGGGAAAAAGGATAATGGGTGCAAAGGCATCGTGTCAGAAATAATGAGTAATGGCTGGTAAAAAAAGAGTGATATAAAGGTAGATTCTACCCTCCAATAAAGGATGTAAAAAACGGCCCGAAAACCTGCATTTCTGGGCCGTTTGCGCAGGGTGAAAAACCCTCCAGAATACGGTCGTTAATTGGAGGGAACGGAGTTTACGAAACTCATCGCCCTCATGCGTTTCTTGAACTTTGAATAGTAGACGAGTTTCTTGAACTCCGCCAGTGCGGCAGCGGCCTGTCGGCCCTTTTTTGCAGCGGTGTTGAAGTAAGTTTAGAAAATCGAGGGTTTTGACAGTTCTTGTTCTGTGCATGAGCAAGCTCAGCACAGTGGCCGACATCAGCGGAAACGCCAGCCCGCCGGCGGCGCCTCGTTGTTGCAATCGGGCCTACGGGCCACGTACAAAACGGCCGCATACAGCAAGGGAAGCGCTGGGCTACGCTCCCCGCCTCAGCGGCTAGTCGAAGGGACAGCAGTTGCGGCATGGCTTATTTCCACCACTGGCGTTTTTCCTCGGCTAGGGCTTTTTGGGTGGCGGGGTCATCGGCGCGGCCGACTTTCGCCTGCTGGTAGGTCTGCCAGCCGTTGGCGCGGTACTGCGGGGCAATTTGAAACTCGGTGTCGCTGAAGCGCAGCGGGCCGGCGTTGGGGATGTAGAAGTCGCCCCAATTGCAGGTTTTGGTTTGGCCGCTGGCGTAGCTGGTCCAGGTGCCGGTGCACTCGTTGTTGCGGTAGCCGTCGGCAAACATTTCCAGCAGGTTGTACTGGGGCCGCCCCTGCTGGTCGACGTAGAAATACGTGGTGAGCGTGCCCCGGATGGTGCCGCTGCCGGACTGGCGACGGTCTTCGGCCAGCTCCCACACGGCAGGTCAGCTCGCCTTCCCGATACTGCGGAAACTCGGCGTTCGGGGCCTGGTACAGCCGGGCCTTGAGCACAGTGATGGTGCCCGTGAAAGTGCAGACGTTGGTTTTCACCCGGGTTTTGCCCGTCACGCGGTACACGTAGGGCCGGGCCGCGTCTTTCTGCATGCTGGTGTAGTGCAGGTAGAAGCGTTGGTAGCTGGGGCCAATAAAGCCGATGGGGTCGGGCATGGCGAAGGGCTTGCCGTACGCTTGGTCGGGGTGCGCCCGCTGGGTGGCGTGCCACAGCGTGCTGAGGTTGTGGGGCTTGAGGGCGGCGTAGTAGTCGGTGCTGGGCGGGGGCGTTGGGGCAGGGTTGGCCAGCGCCAGCCCGCCGCTGACCAGCAGGAGCAGATTCATCAGCAGTGCCCGCAGCCGGGTGCGAAGTTGTTCGGCCACCGAGGGTTCACGGTTCATGCTATTTTTTTACGAAGCCCTGGCTGGTGAGCTTAAACTGACGCATGTCCATGCCGTACTGGGTTTTGAACAGGTTGCCGATGCTTTCCTGGTAAGCGGCTAAGCTCCCGCCCTTGACAGCCGCTTGCCAGCCGCCCTGCACCACCACGGCTTGCAGCTTGAGCTCCTCGCCGACCTGCGCGGCGCGGGTGCGCGCCTGCGCATTGGCGGCCAGCAGCGGCGCCACCTGGGCCCGCGCGCCGCGCGCCATCGGCACGGTGACGGCGTTGCCGTCCTGCACGTTGTTGACTATCATCCACCCCAAAATCAGGTACGAAGCGAGGTTGTCGGCGGCGTCGTTCTCGCGCAGGCCAGAATCCCGCACGAGGCCCTGAAACACCTGCCCGTAGTCGTATTTGCCGGGGCCAAAGGTGGTGGCAATGGCCTGCGCCCCGGTCGGGTTGCTGGTTTTCAGGCGGTCAATGCAGTTCTGTACCGTTTGCCGGCGCAGGGCGGGCGTGGACGTGTAGGCGGTACTGGCGCTGGCGGTAGCGCTGGCGGTAGCGCTGGCGCTGGCACTGGCCGATGTCCTGGGGGTAGCCGCTGCACGCCCGGCATTGCGGCCCGCGTTGTTACGCTCTACTGCCTTGTCCATCATGGACTTGTTGATGATGCCGTTGGTGATGACGCTGATGTTGCTGTTGTAAGTCTCCATGATGAGGTCCGTCGACATCTGCGCGCGGACAGCGAACGGAGCGAGCAGCAGCGCCAGCAGCAGGCCACGGCCTAACAGAGAACCATGGGGTTTCAGGAGTGTGAGCATGATTGACTTGGTTAAAAGATGGAGTAAAGCTTTACGGGCGAATGACTGCGGCGAGGCAAGGCGTTCAGCGGGGCAAGGGCAACTCCACGTAGGCGTCGGGCGCATCGTCGGGCATTTCGCCTTGGGCATTGAGGTGGCGCAGCTTTAGTATTGCGATGCCGGGGTTGGCCCAGCGCGCTTCCTGCGGCTCCCAGGTGGTGGGCTCGCGCTTCCAAAGCAAGCGGGGGCCGGCGTCGTCTATCTTCACAAGGGTCAGCGCGTTGATTTGGTCGCCGCCGCCCAGGCCGGGGCTGGCCAGCAGTACAAAGCGGCCGTCGGCGGAGGTGGCGGGGGTGCCCTCCGCCTCCAGCCGCTGGCCGGTGCGCTGGTCCACGAGCACCGTGCCGTCCGATTCGTGGTACCAGGCCCGCACTACCCATTGGTGAGCCGCCGGCAAGCTCCCCCAGTATATGTACCGCACGGCGCCCGAATTTTGCAGCGTGAACTGCGCGTCGGGCGACGAGGACAATTTGACCTCGTTGCCGCGCAGGGGCCGCAACAACAAATCGAGCCCCTGGCGGCGCACCCTGCCCTGGGCAGAGGGTAGCGGCTCCGTATCGGGCTGGTTCACCATCTCCGGCATACCGTTGCCGGGCAGTTGGTTGAATGCCTCGGTGCTGCTCGGGCGGAGCGGTATCACCTGGTCGCCGGGCAGGTGCAGGGTGTCGCCCGGGAGGGCCGGCGGGCCGAGGTCGGCTATACTATTGTCGGCGAGCGACTCCTGGGTTGGGGTGCCGTCGGGCCGGCAGGCGGCACTGGTTAGCAATACGCCAAAGGCCAGGTGTTTCAGGCAGGAATGCAGCAAGGACATATGGCCGGGGTTACCTTTTATAAATGTCGAATGTTGCCAGCGGCACCCGGCCAAACTCCTTGGCGGTAGTAGCCGTGGTGGTGCCTTGCTCGGGGTTGAGGACGTGGAACCGCTCGCGGCCGTCGCGGTGCAGCAGCCAGGTGCGGGCCGTGGGGTCGTAGCGAAAGGTGACGTAGCGCGTCCAGCGCTCGGCGCTGCCGCCGTAGTGCTCCACCGTAAAATAGCCCTGCTTGATGGCCAGGCCCATGAAGGGGTCGCCCATCATGCCGCCGCAATCCACGCAGTACACGGCGTTGTCGGTGCGAACGGCCAGCGCGTAGGTGCCGCCTGCGCCGCCCACGAACAGCAGCAGCGGCCGCTTGGTGGGATGGTCCCCGACGTCCGAGGTTTTGGCTTCATTCGGCTTGTTGAGCACCACCAGCCAATCGGGCCGGGCGTCGCGGTTCAGGTCGCCCTGGGCGGCATCGAGCACGGCGTAGCCCGCCGGCAGGGCGCGGCGAATTGCGGCAGGCAGCGTCGGAACAGGGTCGCGCGGGGCTTGGGGCGGGCCGGCGAACGCCAGCAAGCTCAACAAGTAAGAAAGCAGCATAAGGAGCATAAAAACGCAGGGCGGTTACTCGTCAATTGCCGACGCAGGCCCCACGCGCTCCGTTAGGTACGCGGCCTTTCCCGTTCGCGTTGGCTGGCCAGTAACCTTGCCGGCTGAGGTTCAGTAAAGTCCAGGTAAGTTGCCGCCATTTCCGCGCCACTGCTGGGCCGAAAGTCCCCACTCCTTTTTCCATCCAATGACCTCCGATTTTCCGCCTGCCCAGACCGAGCAAGAATTGCTGGAACGCTACGCCGCCCTGGCCTACGACAAGCAGAACGACTTGTACGAAGTCATCGGCGACAATTCGTGGAACGCCGACCTGGAGGCCGGCACCATTTCCTTCGGCCCGGAGTTGGTTTTTCCCCTCCAAATTCTGGGCACGTTCTCGGCCTCTTCCGAAACCTGGCTGTGGGCCTGGGCCAACGCCCAATCCGACCTGCCGGCTCGGCTGCTGGCGCAGGCCGAGCAGCTGCGGGCCTACGGCGAGCAACACGGCATTGAGGTGCTCACGACCAGCGAGTTTGATGCGACCGAACAGGACCTGCACCTCGTCGGCATCATTGCCTCGGGCATGTTCGGGGCCAGTGGCTACTATTTGGCCGATTATGGCCAGGGCACTATGGTCGTAACCGTGGAAAGCGAACTGATTGACCAAGTTCCTAAAAACGATTTCGTCCGGATTCCGCACGCTTTCCCGCAGGTCATCAGCGCGTTTGAGATGCAGCACCGGCCGGCGTTCATTCACTATCTCACCCAGAAAGGCTACGCCGTGACCGAAACCGCCGACACGGTGAGCGCCGTCGTGGATTCTGGTATCTTCACCGCCACCTTCGACCCGCTGGGCCGGCTGGCCAACCTGCAGGGCCGCAGCAGCTAGGATTTCCTTACTTTTCTGGGCTTTTTCTGCTGCTGCATCCTCCAACGCATGCCCGACCATTCGCCAGCCACCCTCGCCGTCCGGCCGCCCCAACGCAGTCTGGTGGTGCTGCGGCCTTTGGGCCCGCTGGTGTTCGCAACGCTGCTGTTGGGCGCCGTGCTGTTCGGAACCAATGCGCTGAAGCTGGCGGCCGGCTACTCGCCGTGGCGCACCGTGCCGGCCGGGCTGGTGGGCCTGGGGCTGCTGCTCGGCGGCGGGTACGTGACGGCGCGCGGCAACCAACCCCGGCTGCTAACCATTGGCCGGGAGGAAATGCACCTCGGGCCGCTGGGTCCAGAGCAACACCCGCCGCCCGAGACCATTCCGCTCAGCAGCATCACGGCCTACACGTACTGGCTCCGGCTGTTGAAATTCCGGGCGTTTGCGCAGTACCACCTGCGCCTGGAGCTGGCCGACGGCCGGGTGCTGCACCTGGCCGACCGCCCCGGTACGCGCCCCGACGACCCGGCCGGCACCGTGCGCCTCGATGTGCTGGCCAAGCGCCTGGCCCGCCGCGCCAAGACCGGACCGCGCCGCCGCCTGCTGTTCTACCAGACCACGGCGGCGCGGGTGCTGCTGTGGGTGAGCTGGGCGGCGCTGGCGGCGGCGCTGGTGCTGCTCTGGCTCGGCTCCTCGTGGGGCGTGCTGCTGCTGCTTCCGGCGGCGGGCTACTGGGCCAGCTACTACCTGGGGCGCGCATCGGCCGAACTCACGGAATGAGGTTTCCAGCCGCATGGCCTACTTCCCATCGGCGCAACGAGGAAAGACAACCTCAGCCAACCACCTAGCATTCATTCCGCCATGACCGTTGCCATCTGTTTCACCTGCGGCGAATTCAAAGTCGGCGCTTTTACGGCCTGCCCAACCTGCGGGGCCGAACCTAAAACCGACGAGGAGCTGGCGCACTCGTTGGCCCTCACCGACCATTACCTCACGCCCGAGGCCCTGGAGCAGGTGCAGCAGCAAGCCACCGCCGGGCAGCCCATCGACATCGACCCCGATTTCTACGAGCTGCTGCTGCAAGGCTTCCGGGAAGAGCGTGAGGCCAAGGCCAACCGGCCGTGGTGGAAGTTTTGGTGAGCAGATTTTGTCCAGCTGAGCGTAGGGGCAGGGCTTGCCCCGCCCGTCGTTCGCGCCTAATCAACATTTTCGTGCCACCACGGGCGGGGGCAAGCCCCGCCCCTACACTGCCTTGCTTGATGCTTCTGCTCCACTTAGCAGGAAAGTCGCTAGCCCAGTCCTACCAGCTGCTGCCGGCCCCGCCGCCGCCCGACGAGCCGCCGCTGCTGGTGCTGCGGCCACTGGAGCCGGAACTGCCGCCCGAGCCACTGCCCCACGACGACGAACCGCCAGAAGAAGAGCCGCTGTTAGGACTGGGCAAGCGCGAAATAACTTCCTTGGTTTTCTCTTCGTGCTGGCAGAAGCGGCACTTCTCTACCCGCCAGCCCCACCCTTCGGCCGTGGTGGTGGCGGCTTTTTCCACCCGCAGCCGCATGGGCGCGAGCGTGCGGTGGTGGCAGGCAGGGCACTCGCGCTTGTTGGTGGCGGGGTTGGGATAGGCGAGCGGCAGGTGGTGGCCGGTGGTGCATGCCCACACGTCGTAGTCCACTGCCCGGAAGGTTTCTTCGGCCTGCTGGCCGGGTTCGAGGTGACTTTTTTCGGCGGTGCCGTCGAGCTTGTGCATGGGCTGGCCGCACTCGGGGCAGGCGAAGGGCGCCGCGCGCAGCTCGGCCAGGTGCCGGCGGTACCAGGGCCAATACAGCGCCAGCGCCGCCGGAAACACGTACGCCGTGAATGCCAGCCCCCGGTGCGCCGCCTGCAGCTGCCCGTACGCTTCGGGCCGGGCCGCGGGCGCCACGGGCCGCCGCGCCCGCCGGTACTGCCACCCGAAATACCCATGCAGGTACAGCCACGGCAGCCCGTAAACCAGCGCCAGAAACGCGCCCGTAGCCAGTTCGTCTTGCAGCGCCGGCACCACCAGCCCCGCCAGCAGCCCGAGGGGCAGCAGCACCAGCCAGCCCCGCCCGCGCACACCCTGCGTGGTGCGGTACCACAGCACCAGGTAGAGCACCAGCGCCAGCACGGCCACGAGCAAAGTGCCAATGGGCGGGCCCGGCTCGGGTGGGGAGTAGTAATAGTTCGAAGGGTCCTCGCCCGCCAACGCGGTGTTCAAGGGGTCCTCTGCGTCCAGCAGGCCGTGCTGGGCCATCATGGCCCGCTGTAGGCTGTCGACATAGTATTGCGTCGAATCATCGGCGGTAAGCAGCGCGGGCTTGGGCAGCGCCGCCGGCGGACGCAGCCGCCCGATGAGGGCCGCCACACCCTGCTGCACGGCCCGGTCATAGTCGCCGGCGCGGGCGGGCTCCACCATGTGGCGCTGCTGAATGCGGTAGCAGATGATGTCGGGCAGGTCGGCTTCCAGGCCGTAGCCGGTTTCAAACTCCACGCGGCGCTGGTCCAGCACCAGCAGCATCAGCAAGCCGTTGTTAGTGTCCTTGCGGCCAATCTTCCACTTATTAAACAGCGCCGTGGCGGCCGTTTTGGGCACTTCTTCGCCAATACTGCGCACCAGCACCACGTCCACGTGCGCCCGGCCGCTGCGGTCGAGGCTGTCGAGGCGGGCGTTGAGGGCGGGCGCTGTACCGGGGCCAAGCACCCCGTCGGGGTCGCTCACGTAGGCTTCGCCCAGCGTCTTGGGGTCGGGAATGGCCGTGAGGTAGTTGGCGGCCGTGATGCGGTGGGCCGGCTCCGGCGACTGGCAACCGGCCAGCACGCCTACGCACAACAGCCAGCAAAACAAGTAGTAACGAAGCATAGGCAGCAAGTAGGGAATCGTAAGCTACAGCGAAGCTCAGGCATTGTCAAAGGACGAGCACCACGCGGCGTAGTACGGCCCGGCCCAGGTTTTCATCCTCGGAAACAGCCACGCGGCGGCCTGCGGCGCCAGATTGAACCCGCGCTCGTCGTCAATAACTGGTTCTTCCTCGAAGCCCGTGAGAGCGTGGTGCAACGCGGCGCAACACAGCAGAAACTGCCCCAGCGTAGCGGCCAGGATGTCGCCGGTTTCCCAGTCGCCTTCGCCGTGCCACAGCTTCTGGATGCCCCGCTCGGGCTGGTCCAAGTCGAGCAGGACCGGGTCGGCGCCCTCGTCGCCCAGCAGGAAAAAGCCGGCCGGCCAGTCGGTTATGGGGGTGTTGGTCACCGGATTCCAGTTGTAGCCCGGCTGCCGGACGCCCAGCCGGTCGAGGCCGTACAGGTAAAACGGGTTACCGACGGTGCTAAAATCCACTTCTTCCACCGGGGCTATGGTGTCGAGATAGGTCACTAGCTCGGCTGGCAGCTCCCGGTTAAACTCGGCGGCCAGCCGCCTGGCCGATGCGCCGTGCCCAAATGCAAAAGGCGCCCCACCGGGCCAGAACTGGCGGATTTCAATAAACGCCTCGTTGAAAGTCATGGTCGAATTAAAGAAGGGTAGTTTCGAGCGAAAGAGCTGCGCGGCAACGAGCCAGCACCCGCACCGTCGCGCTAGTTAAGACGAGTTACGGACTTTGCCACCTGTCCGGTCGCCGGCCTGTTCTCACTTATCTTCCGACGTCTACTCGACCGTATGAAATCTGGGTTACAGCAGCTCGCTGCGCACTTACTGCATTTGGGATTCACTCCCACCTACCGCGGCGACCCGTACGGCCAAGGGCTGGATTGGGTGTACTTCGACTGTTACTTCAACTAGGCCGCCGTCCGCAGGCAGTTCGGCTTCGGCGCCGAGGTACGCTACGTGGCCTACGACGGTCGGGGGCCGGGCAGAGGCCGGCTTTTGCGACCCCGACACCGGTTTTGGCGTGATGGGGCACCACCCCGACTACGGCCGGGCCGGCGGCAAACCGGAAATTACCGGGGCCGAATGACGGCCCCTGAGGCCCCTCAACCTGGTGACTTGCGGGTGGCACAAGACTGTTCGGGTTACCTTGCGCCAGGTCCGGTATCTACCCGCAGCGGCGCGTGTTGCGGCGTCTCTTCCTCCACTTGCTTTATGGTTTCCCCAGCCAACCAGTGGCCCCTTCCTGGCCAAGTCGACCCCAACCTCGTCCCGTGCGCGTTCTGCCGCCGCCGGCTGCGCATCGGCGGCAAACCGGTATTCGCCAGCTGCTCGTGCAAAGCCTTTGGGCCGCCCGTGACCGTGGTAGCGTTGGTAGCCGGCGCGGTGGCCGCGCTGGGCGGCGGCATCTGGTGGCTGAGCCGGCGCAAGAAGTAGTGTAGGCGCCAGGGCCACCCGGCACTACCTGTCTGGGGCTTGTCTACTATTCACCAGTTTGATACTTCGCGGGGTCCAGTCCCTTGAATTTTACCGCCGTCCCCTCGCCATTGACGAACTGCTGCGGGATGGCGGTGCTGGTGCGGCGGTAGGTTTCATCAGCGTACACGCCTTGCCCGAAGCCGCACTCCCCGTAGCCAGCCTCGGTCGTCACGCGGGCAGCCTGCGGGGTGAAGGCAATGGTGAGCCGGCAGCCTTTTTCGTCGTAGTCTTCCTTGAACGCGCACCGGGCAATGCCGCCGCGCACCACGGCCCGCTGCAACAGCGCCCCCAGGTGAAACGCCGGCGGCCCGTTGCTGATGTCGAAGTAAACCAGCACCGTCGAGTCGGACTCGGGGTACACGGTCAGGGTGCCACCGGGCTGCTGGCGCTTGGGGTCGCCCCAGTTGTACTCGCCGGCATACGGAACCGTGCGGGAGTTAGCCAGCACGTCGGCCGCTGTTGTTGTAGCCGGGGCGGTTTTAATGGAAGACGAAGCCTTCTGGTCGGTGGTTTCGGTGCAGGCAGCGAGGCCGAGCAGCAAGCAAATAGATAAGCGAACTGGCATGGAGAATGTCGAACCTGGAAGCAAACAATAACCACGGCTGGCAGCTGCACCAACCGTGTACCTGAACACGTTTTTCACGTACGGAGTGACCACATTTTTTGATGACTTTTTCGCAGCGCAATCAATTTCGGGTGGCCGCTACGTCCGCCGAACTCGCGCACTTCCGGCGGCAGGCGTGGCGGCTATATGAGCCGGTGGCGGTGCCGGTCTTCGGGCGGAAATGGCAGCTGCGGCCGGGCCTCACCTTCACGCCCTTCGCCAACGCCGTGCGTTGCACAGCCCATTGCGCGTTTTGCTTTGAAGAACTGCAACGCTACGACGGGCACCAGCTCACCGCCAAGCGCCTGATTGATGACTTTCTGGGCCGTTTGCCAGTGGCACCACGGGCTGCCCTTACTGGCGCCCGCCGCCATTCTGCGGCAGAAAGCGCAGGTGGGCCGGCCCGCCGACCTCGCCGTATTGCACTGGTGGCAGCAGGTTGGCGATGCTAGCGCGTCGCTGGCAACTCCAGCTCCACGTAGGTAAGCGGCAACTTCGTGCTTGCCACCACGTCCCCGCCGGGGTCGGCGTGGGCTCGCGCCAGCACTACGTGGCGGGCGTCGCGCCAGCGGGCATAGCGCGGGCCCCAATCGACCAGAGAGCGGCTCCATACCAGCTGCGGGGCGGGGCCATCTACCCGGTACAAACTGATTTCGGTGGGCGTGCCGCCGCTGGCCACGTCTTCGCACACGCTGAGCAGGTAGCGGCCGTCGGGCGACAGCGCCGGCGCTCCCAGCAGGTCGGTGCGCCGGCCGGTGCGCTGGTCCACCAGCAGCACGGCGGGACCTTCGTCGGTGGTCACGTCCACCACCCACTGGTGGGCGGCGGGCAGGCTGCCCCAGTACGCGTACCCAATGTCGTTGCCCTCCGGGCCGTCGGGCGAAGAGGGCACGGGACGCAGGGTGACCGCCGGGCCCTGCGCCGGCTGGAAAACGAGGGTTTCGCCCCGGCGCTGCACCCGGCCATCGGCGGGCAGGGGCGCATCCAGGTTGGCCGGCGCGGGTTGGGCGCTGGCTACGGTGGCATCTTCCCGTTCCGCGGGCCGCTGGGGCAGCGGGTCGGTGGCGCGCAGTTGGTCGAAGGCAGCCTTGGTGCTCGGGCGCAAGCGCAGCACGCCGGCGGGGCGTCCCAGCGAGTCGGCCACGTGCAGGGTATCGGCGGCCGGGCCCGCAGCGTTGGCAGTGGCGGGGCCAACTGTTTCCGTGGGCGCGGCAGGGCCGGTGGTGGCGGGCTTGTCGGGCTGGCAGGCGGCCAGCAGCAGGGCCAGGGCGGCGTAGTGTTTCATGCGGAAAGCAAAAGGAAATTAATAAAGCCGGAGTTACTCCAACCGCTTGCGCTGAAAGTCGCGAATTTCGCGGCCGTCCTCGGTCAGCAGCAGGGCGCCGTGGGCGTAGTCGGGGCCGCCGGCGTAGTGCAGGGCAAAGCCGTCGGCGGTGCGCACGGCGTGCTTGAAGTCGTACGGCTTGGCGGGGGCCGACCACAGGACGCGGCCGTCGCGCACGTCGAGGCGCTGCACGCGTTGGGGGCCGTCGCGCCGCGGCGTGAGCGCGGTTTGCACGAGCAGCGTGGTGGCATCTTGGTAGAGCACGCGCCCATCGAAAAAGCGGCGACCAGGCGTAACGGCCGCGGTGTCGTTGGCCTGACCGGGCTGGCCAACCTGGCGGCTGCGGATGAGGCGGCTGGGAGCGGCCGTTTGGATGTGGGTGCCCAGGGCTTCTTCAAAGTAGAAATACTGCCGGGGGCGCTGCCGGTCGGCGGCGCGGTACAGGGCCGCGCCGTCGGCGAAGGTTTGGCCGGTGGCGGGCAGGTAGTACAGCGTCTGGCCTTCGTTGGTGAGGGCGCGCAGGGCCTCGTGGGTGGGGTCGAAGCTGTACTGCGCCACGCCGCTGCTGGCGGCGGGCTGGTCGGCCAGCAAGGTTTCGGTCACGTCCACGAGTTGATTGGCGCGGGTATCGACCTGGTAGAGCGTCCGGCGGCCCAGCAGAAACACCCGGCCGCCGGGAAAGGTGTGCCAGGTGTAGAAGTGCTCGTCGGGGCCGTGGCCCTGCGCTGGCAGGGGTTGCTCGCGGCGCATCTGGCCGGTGCGCGGGTCAAAAAACACGGCCGTCCACTTCACGGAGTCGCGGCTGGCCAGGCTTGGGTTTTCGGTGCGCAGCGTCGCGTACACGGGCTGCTGCCGGGCGTCGGCGTACACGTAGTAGGTGGGGTAAAAAGTGGGGCCGGCCATCGGGGCCGTGGGGTTGTACGCCTGGCCGGGCCGGTCGAGCCGGGAAGCCAGGAACACCAGCCCGGCCACGGCGGCCGCGCCCACCAGCGCGCACAGCCCCAGCATCAGGCGCTGCTTCGGCGTGAGCGGCTGGCGCGGCACCGGCCGCACCACCTGGTCGGGGTAGTGGTGCTGCACGTTCACGGTCACGTCGTCCGAATCGAGGTAGTACTCCGTGTGGCAGCTGGCGCAGCGAAACAGGCCGGGGCCAAGCGGGGTCTTTTGCGTGCCGCCGCACTGCGGGCATTGAATGGGACGAAGGGTTTTAGCCATGCTGTGGTAGTACGAGAAAAAGCTGAACCAGACCGGGGCGCAATTTGGGGCAAGTCACTGCCCCGGCTTTGTCCGAGAATAAGGCGCCAGCGCTACAAATCTTTTTTGTGAATGGGACAATAGTAGCGAGGGTCGCAGCCGGTGATTTCGCAGCCGCCCAGGCGCACCTTGCCCTGCCGGGACTGCTCCATCATCTGGGGCGAGGGCAGGCCGTAGAGGATGGGAATCAGCCGGTCGGTATGCCCGCCCACGCAGGCCGGGCGGCTGGCGGCGGGGTAGCGGTAGGGGCACGGCGGAGCGGCCGGCTTGGGACGAACTTGGGCGGCGGCAGCGCCACTTAGCAAGCAAAAGGCAAGGAATTGCTTTATCATCGGTAATGGGGGTTGCGCTCAACTACATCAACCATTCACTGTCATCAAGAAGCGCTGGCACCAATTAAGACCCTTGCTCTGCTCCCGATATGTGCTCGTTCGTTTCAAAAACGATTCACACGGGCGCAGGAACCGCTTTTTCGACCGGCACCTCCCCTACCGCTTTGCCATCCGCGTGCCCGAACCCGGCAGCGGCAGCCCCTCACGCAGCAGCGGGCGCAGCTCGGCCAGGGGCACGAACACGGAAACTTCGCCCAAGGCATAGGCGGTGATTTCGTAGGGCACGTACACAAACAGCGCCCCACCGGGCGTGAGGCACACGTTGGTGGTCAGGCGCATGTCGTTGTCGAGCAGCTGGGTGTCCAGCCGCTCGTTGTCGCCGATGCCCAAAGTGCGCCGCACGCCCCGCTCCAGCAGGGGCAGCAGCTGGGTGCGGGCGCCGGGCCGAAAAATATCATCAAACGCGAGGACCTTGCCAGTGCGTAAATCGAAGCTGCGCACCGTGCTGGCGTAGTTGCCGTGCGCGCCCCCCGTGTAGCTATAATCGAAAAGGCGCACGCTCAGCAAATGGCCCTGCTGGCAGATAACCGACGCGCTGCTTTGGCTCTCGTAGCGCATGCTGGGGCGGTAGGTATCGGCCGAATCGGGGGCGGTGGCGGCCGTGTCGGCGGCCAGGTCCTCGGCCAATGCAGTGGCGTCTTCGCGGTAAAACTTGATAAAATCAGTGCGCTGCTGCTGCCACAGCTGGGCCAGGCCGGGCACGGCCAGGTTGGGCAGCGTGTCGCCGCGGTGCTGGCGCCGGAGGTTGGCGGCCACGGCCAGGGCCACGGGGGAGGTGCCCACGGGCTCCAGGGTTTGCAAGCCGATGTGGCCGTAGGGCGAGCGCGCCCGGCCGGGATACGCCGCCACGGAATCGGCAAACGTGCGCACCGCCAGGGCCAGGGCCGGCCGCACCGGCCGCAGCTGAATGGCCTGCCCGCCCACGGTCCCCGCCAGGCGGCCATCGGGCTCGCGGCGGAGGCGCCAGCGGGTTTCCTGCTCGTTGCCGTTGCCATCGAGCTTGGCCCGGTCGTAATACGCCAGCAGCAGGCTGTCGGGGTGCGGGCGCCCCGCCGACGAAGCTTGTTGCAGCTCGCGCGGCTCGCCGTCGGCCCCGTAGTAGGAGCCGCTGATGCCCCCGGCGGCCTCGCTGCCCAGGCGGGCCGGGGCGGTGGTGAGGTTCAGCGTCAGGGAGTCGGCAGCGCCCGCCAGCAGGCCCCGGTACAGCACGTAGCCGGGCTCACGAAAATCCGCCGGCGCCGAAGCTGGGGCCACGGCGCTTTGGGAAGATTCCTTTTTCTTAGACGGGCAGGCGGTGAGCGCCAAAAGCAAGGGCGCGGCCCAGAGCAGAACGAAACGATTCATGGTCGCAAGTAAGCAGAAATGCAGCTGAGGAGCTTACGAGCTTACTCGACTGCGGCATGAACCCTTGTTAATCAATGATAAGCAAGCGCCTCGCGCATGCCTTTGCTGCATATCCTCGCTCAGCGGGCCGGCGGAGCGGCGGGCTTGGCCTGGCGGCGCAGGGTGGCGAAAATGGCCAGCAGTTGGCGCAGCTCGGCCGCGGACTTGGCTTCGCCAAAGGCGTTGATTAACGGGTTCCACCCCTCGCCGCTTTGGCTGTCGAACACGGCGTCGAGGGCGTAGCCAGTGGCGCAGCGCTGCACCCGCCAGGTAGCGGGACGGCCCAGCAGGGTGGCGGGCACGCGGCGCACCTGGCAGCCAGCCCCCGCGCTGTCGGTGCCCTGGGGGTGGCCGCCCAGGTAGATTCCGCCCTTGAAGTGGGTGCGCACCGTGGTGTCGGCCGGAGCAAAGTAGTACACCACAAAATCCTCCGCATCGGTGCTTTTCAGGGCGTAGGTGCTGGGCAACGTTACAAAGTAGCCGCTTTTGCCCAGAGGCCGTTCTATCAATTGCGGGACCGGCCCGGCCGTTGGCTGCGGCCGGGCGGGGGCAGCCTTTGGGACGGAAGCCGGTTTTTCCGGGCTTTGGCAGGCCGTCGTTCCAATCGCCGCGGCCCCAACCAGCAGACGAATGATGCTTTGCGATGAATACGGCATAAGGAAGCGGCTTAGCTTTGGCAAGTCTTGGGTTGAGTCCGCAAGATGGGGGCGCGTGGCACACCAACGCTTGGACCCGCGCAGCCACGGCCGCGCCGTGGGCGCAACGTCTGCCGCGCTCAGCACGTTAGCTGAACCATACATCCCGCGCCTATGCCCACCAAAACCTACTACTTCGACGCTGCTCAAACCGACGGCGTTACCGCCACCTGGGGCCTGTTTTTCCGCAACTTCCGCCTCGACTACCAGGGCCAGGAGCTGGGCCGCCTCACCCCAGCCGAGCTGAAAGCCGGCCACGAGTTCACGCTGCCCGACGGCCGCCGGCTGCTGGTGCGCCTCCAGCAAAAGTTCGGGGCGCAGGGCCTCGACTTCCAAGTGGAAGGCCAGCCCCTGAGCGGCACCATCAACGACCCGCTCACGCAAGTCAACACCGGCTTTGGGGCCGTCATGTTCATCGCGGGCCTGAACGTGGCGCTGTCGGCCGTGGCAATGCTGGTGCCGGTGGAAACGCTGCTCGCGTTTGGCCTCGGCTGGGGCACGCTCATCGAAGGCTTGATTTACGCCGGCCTGGGCTGGCTGGGCAAATACCGCCAAGCGGCCTGGGCGTTCTACGTGGCCCTGGGCTTGCTGGTGCTCGATGGCGTGCTGCTGCTGGGCAGCGGACTGGGCACGGGCGGCTTGGTGGTGCGCATATTCCTGGGCTTCGCCATTTACCGGGGCGCGGCGGGCGCGCGCCAAATGCGGGCCACGCCGGCTTTGACCGGCAACGAATAGCTTCGGTGTTGCTACCGGCTCGCTAGCCCCGCGGCTGGTTTGTTTCCTCCTCTCGCTCTGCTCATGACCACCGTTGCGCGTCTTTTCACATCCGCAGCCCCTTCCCCCGGCGGGCTGCGCGCCCTGGAGCTGCCCGGCCTGTGGCTGCCCACCGGCCACGTCGTGGCCTGCGACCCGCTGGCCTATTTCAACCCGCAGCCTTTAACCCACGCCTGCCCGCCCGGCCGCTACCCGGTGTACCTGCACCTGCTGCCCACCGAAGGCCGCATTGCCTACGCCGAGCTGCGCCTAAGCACCGCCGACGTGGCACGCTGGGAAATGGCCGTGGTGCCCGGCCAGGACCCGGCCACGCTGGCCGCCGACGAGATTTTTGGCCACCCGGTATCGGCGGGCCTGGGCTGCTTCATGGATGCCTCGACCCTGCCCCTGCTCGAGCAGCACGACGCGGAACTGGAGGCTCAGCTAGGCGACGAGTACGTCAGCTACGACGACTACGTGGCTGAGCACCTGGAAAACGACGCCCTTGCCGGCCACGAGCACTGCCTGTTGCAGCCCTACGCCGACCGCGAGAACAACGTGGCCGTGTTTCAGTCGGGCTACGGCGACGGCTTCTACGCCACCTACGTGGGGCTGGACGCGGCCGGCCAGCCGGTTAAGTTCGTGACCGAATTCATCGACGCGGCGGAGAGTGCCCCGCCCGCACAATCCTAGCCGGCCATGTGGTACGAGCAGTTTACGTTCTGGGAAACCAACCCCGGCCGGCCGCAGCCGGTGGCAAAGGACTATTTTGCGCGGCCATTCTCGGAGCCGGAGTTTGCCGACTTCCCGGCCATCGACAGCTTGTACCCGCAGGGCAAAACGGCGGCGGCTTTTCCCGTGCCAGTGCAGCTGCGGCTGCCAGCCGAGTATGAGGAGTTGCTGGCTTACTCTGACGGGGGCGTCATCCTCAACGGCGAGCGCGAGTTCAGCTACTTCGTGCCCGAGGACATTCGAGACTACTACATTAGCTACGGATTTCCGATTTGGGCCCCGGCGTTGCTGCCCATCGGCCTGAACGGCGGCGGGGTCTTCTACGCCTACAGCTTTCAACAACCGGGCGCCCCCACCATCGTGGCCGTAGCGGCGGGTGATATCGGTTACGAAGGCGCCGTTGAGCTCGGGAAAAACCTGGCAGAAGTGCTGCGTGCTGACACCGATATTTCAGATGAGCTGTACCGCTAAACACCATAAGGGCCTGTCGGAAATAAGTAGCCCGTCATGCAGAGCGCAGCGAAGCATCTCGCCCGCCACCAGTAATCCTGATGATGGAGTTACTACCCCACGCGAGATGCTTCGCTGCGCTCTGCATGACGGGCTTATTGCGTTCTTGTCTTTCAAATAATCTCTAAGTCAGCTCCAAAACCGGCTTTCTCTTAACCACTTTCATTCCTGCTTATGCCCCTGCTCACCATCCTCGACGAAACCGCCGGCGGCGACATCCTGCACCGGCTGGAACTGGAAATCAGCCAGGAAATGCTCACCGTGCGCGAGCTCATTGCCCGGCGCGTGCACGACGAAGTGCGGGCCTACAACGAGCTCCAAACTGGCGTGTTCCAGGGCCTGGTGCAGCCCAGCGAGTCGGAAAAAGAGCTCAACGGCTACCGCCTGCGGCCCCACAAGCTCATCGACGCCGAGCAGCAGGTGTACCGCGCCCTTGAGGCGTTCCAGCAGAACGGCTTTTTCGTGCTTGTGAACGACCGGCAGGTGGAAAGCCTGGACGAGGAAGTGTGGCTGGGCAGCGGCGCCACGGCCAGCTTCCTCAAGCTTACCCCGCTGGTGGGCGGCTGAAGTGTGGGACTCTTGACCCTTTTCCTCGACCTATTTACCCGCTCCGCCGCCATGCCCGCTACAAAAAAAGACGCCTACAACCCCGCCATTCTGGATGCTGCCAGCACGGAGGCCGTGGAAATGAAACCCGTGCTGGCCGAGCTGCTGCCGCAGCTGCAAGCCAAAACCTACGGCACCAAGCTCAACGAACTACCCGCCTACCAGGCCATTCGGGCGCAGGACGCGGCTTACCAAAGCCGGCTGGTGTTGGCCCTGACGGCGTCCATCAAGCGTGTGGACCGCTCGGACGACTACCGAATTCGTTGGGGCATGGCCGAGGTGATGACCGCCCTGCTGCGTACCACCCTCACCCTTACCGAAGCCGACTACCTGCACCTGTTTGCCAGTTACGGGCTCGATTTCAGCAGCCCCGACAAGGTGTCGCTTCACGTGTACCCATTCCCGCTGCTGTTGACACTCAGCCAGGTAGCCAAGCTGGCCAAGCGCGAGCCGCTGGGCGAGCCGATGCTGGCCTTTCTGCGGCAATTGCGCGAGCACAGCACCGGCCAAACCGGCGACTTGCTCAAAATTCACCTCAAAGCCCAGGAGATAATCAGCCAAGTCGCCGGGGATGACACCCTGCCCGTGGTGGTCTTTGCCGACGGCGACCCGCTGGGCCAGGCCCTCAACCAGTTCGTGGCCGGCCTCAACCGCGCCGACCCGCGCAGCGCCGCTTGGCTGGGACTGCTTCAATTGTGGCCAAAAGCCACCGCCGGCCAACCCACGGCCAAATTGCGCAAGGAGCTGGAAGCTGCCACGGCCGCCATCGGCCCCGACGCCGTGCGCGAGCAGGGCCGCACCTGGCTGCAGCTACTGGCCGATACGCCGGTGAGGGAGAAGCAGCACGTTTATACGTATGAAGGCGGACGGGATTACCGCTACTCCACCTGGGACTTCGTGACGGAGTCCAACGCCACCGTGGCCAAGGGCCTCATCTGGACCCTGCAGTCACTGGCCGACCCGGCGCTATTGCAACTGTTGACGACGCTGGCGGCCAAATGCTTCCGCAAGATTCCGGGCAAGGGGCCACTGGCGGCTGGCCTGGGCAATGCCTGCTTGCTCGCACTGTCGCAAAACGGCCTGCCCGGCGTGGCGGCCCTGGCCCGGGTGCGCAGCAAAATCCGCCAAACCAACACCCAGGAGACCATTGCCCACTACATCGCCCAGGAATCGGAAAAGCTGGGGGTGAGTCCGGCCGAGATTGAGGACATGGCCGTGCCGGATTTTGGGCTCGAAAACGGCCGGCTGGTGGAAGAGCTAGGCGAATACACCGTCACGCTCACCCTGGCCGATGGCAAGGCCGACGTGCAGTGGCAGAAAAGCGGCAAACCCCTCAAAAGCGCCCCCGCCGCCCTCAAAGCCACCCACGCCGACGAGCTGAAGGAGCTGAAAGCCGCCCAAACCCAGGCCCAGCAAACCTACAGCGCCCAGCGCGACCGCCTCGACCGCGGCTTCGTGGAAGAGCGCCGCATGCCCTGGCCCTGGTTTGCGCAGTATTATTTCGACCACGGACTAATGAGCGAGCTGGCCCGCCGGCTCATCTGGCGCCTGCACTACCCCGATGGCACCCAACAGGACGCGCTCTGGGTGCGCGAGGCCTGGCACAACGTGCGCGGCCAGCCCCTGCCCGACCCGGCCGACGCCGCCGAAACCGTGCAGCTCTGGCACCCACTCCTCACCGAACCCAACCAAGTGGTGGCCTGGCGCGAGCTGCTCGACCGCAACCAGCTGCGCCAACCGCTGAAGCAGGCTTTCCGGGAAGTGTACCTGCTCACGCCGCCCGAGGAGCGCACCG
This sequence comes from Hymenobacter sp., assembly GCF_036388155.1. Taxonomy (NCBI): domain Bacteria; kingdom Pseudomonadati; phylum Bacteroidota; class Cytophagia; order Cytophagales; family Hymenobacteraceae; genus Hymenobacter; species Hymenobacter sp. The sequence goes on from NZ_DASVSI010000025.1 coordinate 152,116, forward strand.
CCACCTACTCCAACCGCATGGCCGCGCACATCCTCAAGCAACACCAGTTTAACTCCCTGGCCAAGCTGCGCGGCTGGCGCTACCGCCTGCTCGGGGCCTATGACAAGGGCTACGACTCCGAGATTGCCAGCCTGCCCCTGCCCACGCACAACCTCACGGCCGAATACTGGGTAAGCGAAGTGTACGCCGACGGCGAGTGGAACGACACGGGAATCTACAACTACGTGAGCACCGACCAAGTCCGCTTCACGCGCAATGACGCGCCAGTGCCGCTGCCCGAGGTGCCGCCGCTGGCCTTCTCGGAGGTGATGCGCGACGTGGACCTGTTCGTGGGCGTGGCCTCGGTGGGCAACGACCCGCAGTGGCGTGACAACGGCGGCCTGGCCCAGTTCCGCCCCTACTGGGAAAGCTACAGCTTCGGCGACCTGAGCGAAGTGGCCAAGTCGCGCAAGCTGGCCCTGGAACGGCTGGTGCCCCGCTTGAAAATCGGCAAAGTGAGCGAAATCAAGGGCAATTTTCTGGTGGTGAAAGGCCACCGCCACGTCTACAAAATTCACCTCGGCTCGGGCAACATCCTCATGGAGCCCAACGACCAGTACCTCTGCATTGTGCCCGACCGCTCCAGCAAGCAACTCGGCACCGGCGACGTCTTCCTGCCCTTCGAGGGCGACGCCGTGCTCTCCATCATCCTCAGCAAAGCCCAGCTGCTGATGGACGACGACAAAATCACCGACTCCACCATCCTGCGCCAACTGTGAACACGCCCCTCCCCCCGCAAACCCTCGCCGCCCTGCAAGCCGCCGTCGAAGCCGAAGGACTTGGCGCGTTCTGGCCGCGGCTGGCGTCGCATTGCCGCGCCAGCATCAGGGTGCTGCCGCAAGCCGCCCCGGCGGCGCCCCTGCCAGCGGGCGCGTCGCGGCTGGGCGGTGCGCCCGACCTGCCGGCCGGGGTCGCCTGGCCCGCCTGGGAGGGCCGCCCGCTGAGCTTTCTGGCCCAGCTGAACCTCGCCGAACTAGCCGCATTCCCGACCGCCGCCGCGTTGCCCGCCGACGGGCTGCTGTCCTTTTTCTACGATGCCCAGGAGCAGCCCTGGGGCTACAACCCCGCCGACCGGGGCCGCGCCGCGGTGCTCTACCACGAGGCGGCAGCCACGCTGGCCCCGCACCTGCTGCCCGAGGGCCTGTCGGCCGAGGCCTACACCGCCTTTCCGGTGGCCCCACTCATCTTTGCCGCCGAAATGACCCTGCCCGACCCTTGGGAAGATGACATCGACTTGGCCGAAGCCGAGCTGACCGAGGAGCAGCGCGAAGCCATCTGGCGGCTGCTGCACCGCCACGGCGACGGCACCAGCCGCCTCTTTGGCACGCCCGATGCCATTCAGGGACCCATCCGCCAGCAGTGCGCCTTGGTGTCGCGCGGCATCAGCTTCGGCAACCCCCAGGCGATGCAGCAAACGCGGGAGGCGCTGGGCTTCAGCGAAGCAGCGGTGGAGTCATGGCGCCAGCAGGCGGCCGCCGATTGGGAGGTGCTGCTGCAACTCGACAGCCACGAAGACGAGGCCAACATGATGTGGGAAGACCTGGGCCGCCTCTACTTCTGCCTGCCGCGCACTGCCTTAGCCCAGCGCGATTTTGGGGCGGTGTGGACGGTATTGCAGTGCTTTTAAGCAGAGGAAACGGCCAAATAATCTCACGTCGGCTTTTTTCACCCTTCTCATTCCCGGCAATGCCTGTGCCCGCGTCCGTCGTTCACCTGCTGCCCAGCAGCGACTTGCTGTGCTTTGTGGTGCCCGGCGCTTTCTCCGCGGCAATGTGCGAAGAGTTGCTGGCAGCCGCGGCCAGCGTTGGTTTTCAGGCCGCGAGCACCCACTACCCCACGTACTACCGCAACAACGAGCGCCTGGTGGTCGACGACGAGGCCCTGGCCGAGCGGCTGTTGGCCGCCATCCGGCCGGTGCTGCCCACAGAATTGCCCGCCGACGAGCCGGGCGCGGCCCCGTGGCAGCTGCGCGAACTCAACCCCCGGCTGCGCTTCTGCCGCTACGCGGCGGGCCAGTACTTTCACCGCCACCTCGACGGCGTGCACCACCAGTCGGCCACGGTGCAGTCGCGGCTCACGTTCATGATTTATCTGAATGACGCCACCGAATTCAGCGGCGGGCGCACCCTGTTTTACCGCACCAAAGACGACCCCGCCATCTGGGCCGAATACCAGCCCGTCCGGGGCGACCTCATCGTCTTCGACCACCGCATCTGGCACGAAGGCGAGCAGCTGGGCAACGGCGAGAAATTCGTGCTCCGCAGCGACATTCTCTACGAAACCACCGCCCGGCCCGCGCCGGAGACAAACGCTCCGTTTGGTGCCGGGCACTTGGGTTACATTTGGCAAGTAGCAGCCTTCGGAACGAACATCGTCAGCGCCGGCCGCGACAAAGTCATCAAGGTCTGGGACCCGCAGGGGCGGCTGCGGCAGACGCTGCCCGGCCACCAGAATTCAGTGCTGAGCCTCTGCCCGCTGTCCCCTACCCTGCTGCTCTCGGGCTCGCGCGACGCCACCATCAAGGTCTGGCGGCAGCACTCGGACGCGGTGGAGTTGGTGCGCACGCTGGCCCTCCACGCGGCCACAGTGCTGGCCATCGCGCCCCTCACTGACACCTTGTTTGCCAGCAGCTCGGCCGACCAAACCATCAAGGTGAGCGACGTGGACGGGCGCGTGCACTGCACCCTGGCCGGCCACACCGACTGGGTATGGCAGGTGGCGCCGCTGCCGCTCGGCCAGCTGGTGTCGGCTTCCGAGGACGGCTCGCTCCGGCGCTGGGACTGGCGGCGGGGGCAGGCGCTGGGCGTCATCGCCAGCGGCCAGCCGCCCGTGCACGCCCTCTTGTTCGAGCCGGAGCAGCGCCTGCTGATTAGCGGCGACTACACAGGGCACATCGAGGTGCGGCAAGCCAGCCCCGACTACGCGCATTGGCCCGTGCTACACCGCTGGGCCGCCCACCGGGGCATTGTGCGCGCCCTGGCCTGGCTGGGCCCCGACCGGCTGGCCAGCGGCGGAGAAGACAACAAGGTGCGCATCTGGCAGCTCTCGACCGGGCGCTGCGAACAGGAAATGCACCACGACGATTTTGTGCAGGCCCTGGCCTGGTTGCCCGATGCCCGCCGGCTGCTGAGCGCTTCTTACGACGGCACGCTGCGAAGTTGGGAACTGGCCTGAACGCGCAAGTCATCATTATTCAATCCTCTTTTCCTTCCCACCATGCTGCTCGGCGTGTACTGGTACTATGACTTTCCCGAAGGGCTCTACCACTTCGACTACTTCACTTTCCAGCCGGGCTTCGGCGGGCACGCCGACGGCCCGGCCGAGCTGACGGCCACCGTGCGTGCGCCCGACCCAGCCGCCCTGCTGGCCGCCGTGCAAGCCGTGGCGGCACGCTACCCCGACGGCTACTTGTTTGCCTACGCCCACGGCGAGCTGTTGCGCCTTACCCTGGGCGACTGGTCGGTGACCGATTACATTTTTCACGTGGCCGGTGAGCTGGAAGCCGTGTTGCGCCAGCATCAGGCCACCCGCACCGACCAGGACCTGCCCGCCGAAGCCACCCTGCTGCACCTGGCACAACCGCAGGACCCCACGCCGCTCTACAGTTACGGCGACGGCTTGCTGCAGGCCGTGAGTGCCAACTCCCGGAAACACCGGGCCGAAGTAGCAATGCTCCGCCTCGATTGCCACCTCCCACGAGCGCAAAAAGCCGCATTCATCATTGCCCTTGATGGGTTGCGGGGGCAAGCCGGGCTGGACGTGCTGTACTACTTTGACCACGAACTGCCAGACCAAGTGAACCTAATGGTGTTTTTAACCAACGGCCGCCAGGGCGTAGGCGGGCAGCCCCTCCGCTACACCCATGCCACCGCGCTGACCACGGCCGTACGCACTTGCCTGGCCGCCCACGGGGGCCAGCCCGGCCACCGCGGCCGCCACCCAACCCATTACCCACGGCGCGGCCCCCACGTGGTGCGCATGGCGGACGAAGACTTTGTGCTATGATTCCTTACAGCCCGCACGCCTAAAATTGGGCAGCTTTTGCCGGTCTTCGTTGCGTGCTCGGCAACGCGGGCAATGCCTTGATAACCGCTGCCACCGTGGCAATCGGAACAACCCAGGCGCCACCGATGCCGCCAACGCTACCCGCAAAACCGCTCGTGCGTGCCGTTGGCGCGGCGCTCGGCCTGCACCTCGTCCCAGCCGTCGCGCAGGGCCGCGGCCAGCTGGCTCATCCCGTCGTTTACCTGCTGGTTGAGGGCGGGCCACTCGGCGGCGGGCCGCAGGGCCAAGCCGGGGTAGCTGAGCGAAAAGTCGGGGGCGGTTTGGTTGTCGGCCTGCACCCGGGCAATGGTGCCCAGCCAGCGCTCCAGGGAGCAGCCGGCGTACCCGTTGAAATACGGCCCGGCCAAGTCCATAAAGGCGCCATGGGCACTATCCACCTCGAAGGCCGGGTCGAATATCTGGCCCACCTGCTCGGGGTCCAGCACGCGGTGCAGCAGCCGGGCCCGGTACTGCGCCTGGTAAAACCAGTACAGGCCCTCGTCGCGCTGGCCCAGGTCGAAGAGACGCACGGCCAGCACGAACAGCACTACCGCCGGCTGGTAGGCCAGCGCCGGGGCCAGGCCTTCGGCAATGGGCCCGATGGTGTCGGGCGTGGCATAAAGCAGCGCCGGGCTGAGCGGGCCAACGTTGATTTCGGGCCCTTCGGAGTTATAGTACGGCGTGACGTAGAACGGAATGGGCTCGGCCAAACCAGCGGGGAGCGGTGCAGATGCAGGCATAAACTTGCGCTAGTGAGGAGGTAAAATGCTCGTCCGGCTCGCTTTCCAAATAGCCCGGCTACTCTGCCAAGCTCTCCCGCACGTGCTGCTGCCAGAGCCGGGCCGCGTGCTGCCGGAAGGCGGCGGGCGCGGCTTGCAGGGCCGCATCGAACGTGTACGTGCCGCCCTCAGCCTGCCCGCCGCCCAGCGCAATTCGGCTGGTGCCGCGCACGGCGTACTTGCGCAGCCCTTCCCGCATGATGATTTTCTGGGTGCTCGGGCCCACGTCGCCCCGGCACACGGTGCGGTACACCAGCCAGACTTCGGCCGTGCCGTTGCCGTCGAGGTCGGTCACGGCGAGGCCTTTGGGCAGGAAGCGAGCCTCCAAGTCGAGGGGGCAGTCGGCCACGAAGTCGTGCACCTGCCAGCTGGGGACGGCGCCGGTGGCCGGGTATTGGTAGGCGTAGAGGTCGGCGCGCTGACCGTCGCTGCTTTGGGGGGCAGGGTCGGGCCCGGGGCCACTTTCGGTGGCCAGCACGGTGTAGGTGCCGGTGCGGTCGGTGTAGCGCAGGGCCTGCACCACGCGGCCGCTGCGCTTGAGCGTAGCCGGCACGGCGCTCGGTGCCAGCGGCTTGCTGGTGAGTTGCGCATGGGCCGGCAGGGCCAGCAAGGACAGAAAGAATAGCGGACGCAGCATCAAAGTCAGGTGTTAGGGAAGGGAATCGGGCTCGGGGCGGCCGCGGTGGTCGATGGACTGCCACGCTGCGCAGTCCCAGTACGAATGCTCGCCCTCGCGCACCAGCCGGCAGCGGCGGCCCACCCGCGCCCGGCCGCGCGCAAACGGAAAAGCCGCTTCGTACTGCGGGGGCAGCACCACGCGCCCGGTGGCGGTGTCGGCGTAGCCAATCAGCCCGGCGGCGTTTACCACGCGCAGCACGCCCTCGGCGGGGTAGTCGGGGCCATTGTCGAAAAGGAATGGGTGGAAGAGCACCCGCTCCTGCCGGTCGATGCCCACCCAGCCCCCGCCGGGCCGCCGCACCAGCGCCACCTTGTCGAACCGCTCGGTGGCCGCCATGGCGTAGCGCCCAAACGGAATGACTGTGTCGCCGGCCGCCGACACGTAGGCGCAGGCGTCGTCGGACGGGCGCTGCACCAGGCGCAGCGGGCCTTCCGGTTGCTGCGCAGGCTCGCCGAAATGGCAGGCGCTTGCGCTGAGGCAGACAAGGAATAGCAGGGCAGCGGACTGCTTCGGCATAAGGGCAAAACGGGGAAGACCTCCCGGTATTCGGCCGCAACCTACCAAAGATTGAGCGGACTGATAATTTTACTAAGTTCGCCCAGGGCCGCAAAAGTGGCAAGACCTCATACCCAGGTAAGCGGCTCGGTGCGGCGCCACCTTGCCAAGACAGGAGCACCAAGCCGCAGTTGCTGCGTCGAGGGTGTTGCGTACGCTGAACGGGCACTGTTCCAAGTCAGCTACTTCTCTACCTTTACCGCCTTAGCATTGTCTTCCAACTCCCAATCAATTAACAAATTGCGTGGGTCGAAGCCGACTTTAGCGGGCCGGTCAGGCAACGTCAGCACGAGTGTCTGCTGGCCAGATTTGATGAGGTGCTTTTGCAGATAGAGCTGCTTGCCCGCCTCTCCCGTTGCCGCGGCGAAGGCTCCGATTTCCACCCACTCACTCATCGGCCGTTTCGTTTCGGTGCCGGCGCTGTCCACTACCAGCTTGCTGGCTTGCAGGGTGAGCGTCACCTGCCAGGCGCCTCCTTTGAGCTGTTTGGCGGTGGCGGTTTCGGTGGCCAGCTCCCAAAAGGTGTTGGCTTTGAATAGGTCGTGCAGCAGCGGCTGGAGCGTGTCCGGCGTGGCCTTCCGCAACTCCCGGTACAGGTCCAGCGAAGTTGGGTGCGGCAGCGTGCCGGGGCGGTGCTGGGCCAGCAAATTCCGGAGCGCGCCGTTTACCCGGTCCCGCCCGATGTATTGGCTCAGCGCGTACAGCGCGAAGGGGCCTTTGCGGTAGTTCTGGTAAAAGTCGTCGGCCTGCAGCAGCGGTAAGGCGGCGCGGGTGCGCGGGGTTTCGTTTTCTTCCCGCAGGAAACTCAGGAGCCGTTTCAGGTGCTCGGCGCCGTACTTGTCCTCTAGCACGCCCATGGCCGAGTACCAGGCCAAGCTTTCGGTAATCAGGCCGGCGCCCTCTACATAGGCTTGTTTGAGCTGGTTGCCCCACCATTGGTGCGCTACCTCGTGCGCGACCACGGCCGTTACCAGGTCGAAGCCCCGCTTATCCGCTTTCGGGTTCAGGAGGAAAAATCCCTCTTCGGCAGTAATGTCGATGGGGGCGGCGTGGTGGCCGAAGGCGTAGCTGGGATGGGTCACAAAACGAAGCTGCCGGTGCGGATAAGGCCCAAACTGCTTGGTGTAATAGTCCAGCGAAGCCTGGGCGCTGCGGACCATCCGCGCGGGGTTTTCCGTGAGCCCCGGGGGATAAAAAATCTGGATGGCCACTTCCTGCCCTGGGCCGGCCGATGGGCTGTGCCAGTTGCCTTCGTGCACCGCGTAGTCGGCTGAGAAGAAGGCGTATTCGTTGCGAATGGGCGCGTCCGTGGCGTAGTGGAAATAGCGACGGCCCGCTTTGGTCCAGGCCCGGCGCAGGGTGCCCGGCGCCACCACCGTTTGGCCGGCATCCGTACCCACGGTGGCCGCAAAGCGGATTTGCTCGGGAAACGGAGCGTACCGGCGGGCCGCCACGTCGTAGAG